>JAZKHI010000001.1:0-14013 GCA_040385445.1 Bacteroidota bacterium
TATCCAAACATTTACAATCTCGTTTAAATGTGGAACAAATTTTATTTTCTGGAAGCTATAATTTAACTGTTTTACGAGCTGGAATTATTGTAGGTTCTGGAAGTTCCTCCTTTGAAATTATTAGAGATTTATGTGAGAAACTACCCATAATGATTGCGCCAAAATGGGTTTTAACCCGAACACATCCAATTGCTATTAGAGATGTTTTAAGATATTTAACTGGCGTAATTGAAAATCCGAAAACGTATAACAAATCATTTGATATTGCTGGCCCAAACATTCTAACCTACAAACAATTGATGGAACAATATGCGGAAGTTAGAAACTTGAAATTGAAAGTCTATAATTTCCCTTTAATGACACCACGATTGTCTTCCTATTGGTTGTTTTTCGTCACTTCAACTTCGTATTATTTGGCGGTAAACTTAATCAATAGTTTGAAAGTGGAAGTCATTGCAAAAGATTCAGAAATCAAAAAAATAATTCCGTTTGAAGGCACTACATACAAAGAGGCCATCCGATTAGCGTTTGATAAAATTGAACAAAATTCTGTCATTTCGAGTTGGAAAGACAGCTTAACAAGTAGCCGATTGAGTCAACCACTTTCGAATTATATTCAAATTCCGAAATATGGCTGTTTTAAAGATAAAAAAAGAGTAAAAATTACTAACGTAGAAGCAACTTTAGAAAACATTTGGTCTATTGGTGGAAATCGCGGTTGGTATTATGCCACTTGGATTTGGAACATTCGAGGTGTTCTTGACAAAGCTTTTGGAGGAATTGGCATTCGTCGTGGTAGAACGCATCCATCACAATTAGACAATGGCGATTCGTTAGATTTTTGGCGGGTTTTATTAGCAGATAAAGAAAACAAACGTTTGTTGCTATTTGCCGAAATGAAAGTTCCCGGTGAAGCTTGGTTAGAATTCAGAATTGATAAAACCAACACCTTACATCAAACAGCAACATTCAGGCCACACGGCATTTGGGGACGATTATACTGGTACGCGATGTTACCGTTTCACTTTTTTATTTTTGATGGGATGATTAAAAACATAACCAAATTCAAAATTTAATTAACTTTTTAAAATAAAAAATCCCGTTCCGAATTAATCAGAACGGGATTTTTATTATTTATTAATCATTACTCTGCTTTTGGTAAGAAAACCTCAGCCATCATACAACGAGCACTTCCACCACCACAAGCTTCAATAATATCTAAATTTGCGTGTAAAATTTCGCAGTGTTTTTCAATTTTATCAATTTGCGCTTTTGTTAAACTTTGGTGTGCCGCATCACTCATAACTAAGTAACGTTTATCGTCCTTACCACGAACTTGTAACATATTTCCAGCGAAACTACTCACTTGTTCTTCAGTAATTAAAATGATTTCTTTTCCATCCGCTTTTAGGTTTTCTAAAACCATTTTACGCTCTTTTTTATCATCAATAGCATCGGCACAAATTACAGCAAAAGTTTCTGCAACACACATCATTACGTTCGTATGATAAATCGCTTTTCTTTCTCCATCAACCGTTTGGAAAGCTTCAAAAATAATTGGCGACATGTCAAAATCTTCACAAAATTCAATGAATATTTCCTCATCAGATCTTGGAGAAAGTGCGCAATAGGCTTTATTAAATTCTCTGTCTAAAATAATACTTCCAGTTCCTTCTAAAAAGATATCATCTTCTTCCGCAGAAGTATAATCCATAATTTCAGTAATTTCGAAACCTTTATCTTCCAAAACATCTAAAATATCTTCACGGCGTTCTAATCTTCTGTTTTCTGCAAACATCGGATACAAAGCAACATCACCCGTTTCGTGAAAAGAAATCCAATTGTTTGGAAAAACGCTATCAGGCGTATCAGTTTCTTTTTTATCTTGAATCACAATAACGTTTACACCAACGCTTTTTAGTTTTTCTACAAAAGCATCAAATTCTTGAATGGCTTTAAAACTTACTGTTTCTGGCATGACATCATCTAAAACTTTTTGGTAATAGTTGTTCACTGCCGTTTCTTCGTTTCTGCGAAATGCAACAGGACGAATCATTAATATCGTGTTGGTAGTTTGTCTCATCTTATTTTATTTATTAGGAATCAGAAAATACATTTTTTTAAGCGTATTCTTTCAACTAAATTAGTTACTTAATGTGTTTAATACTGACTCAACTAAAGTCATGGTTACTTCAGCCATTTTATTGATTTTCTCATCTAAACAAGGATTCACTTCGACAAATTCGATACAAACTGTTTTTTGGTTTTTGGCCAATAATGTTAATACTTCATTTGCTTCCTCTGGACTTAATCCGTTTTTAACTGGAGTTCCCGTTCCGTGAGAAGTCATTTCTGGATCCATAGAATCTACATCAAATGAAACATAAATAATATCACAATCACTCAATTTGTTTTCAATTTCATTGATGATAGTTGAAACACCTTTTGTACGAAGTTCGGCAACAGGATAATTTTTAATTTGAAGACGCTCCATAATTTTATTTTCCTGATCTTCGGTATCTCTAACGGCAATATATACAACATCTTCTGGAATTGCTTTAGGTGCAATACCTCCAACTTGTTTTAATTTTTCCCAATACTGAATAGTATCTTCAGAAAGATCATTTAATTTACAAGGTAAGTTATCTTCATTAAGAACAGTTGCCAAAGGCATTCCATGAATATTTCCTGAAGGTGTTGTGTATGGTGTGTGTATATCTGCATGTGCATCAATCCAAACAATCCCAATTCTTTTTGTTGGGTAAGCCGATTTGATTCCGGCAATTGTTCCTCCTGCTGAGCCATGATCGGCTGCTAAAACCAGTGGGAATTTATTATTTAGAAGTAAGGTTGAAACTTTGTCGTTTAACGCATTATACACGTCTAATAATCCGTCAATTCGTTTCGCAAATTTATGCTCTGTTGGTTTGTCTAATAAGTAATTGACATCTTTTATTTCTTCAATGGGATATTTAACAAAAAATGATTTTTGATTTTTCCTTGCTGCTGTAAAAATGGCATCTGGTCCAAGAGAAGCTCCCCGTGTTCCTGCTGTAATTTCAGACCTATTTATTAAAAGTACAATATCTTTACTCATAAAATTTAAATGTTCGATAAGTTACAAATATAGAAAAATGCAAACGATTGAGAAAGTTTGTAAGTTTCTTTTACATTAATAATTTATTTGTTAACAAATTATTAATTTCTTAATACAATTTATTTTATGTTGCATATTGATTACTAATGATTTATCTTTGATAAAACTAAAAATTATTTATCATGGGATTATCAAATTTTTTTAGCTCTCTATTTGGAAAAGCTAAACAAACTGCAGAAAGTGCTAGTGAAAATATTTCTGAATTTGCAGATACTGCAATGGATAAAGCTACAGAAGTTGCTACTGATGTAAAAGAAAAAGTGGAAGAAGTTGCGGAAACAGCTTCTGCAAAATTAGAAGAAATGGGTGTGCCAGAACAAGTTTCACAATTTGTTGACACCGCAAAAGATAAATTAGCGGAAGCAACAGATTGGGCGGAAGAAAAAGCTGCAGTTGCTAAAGAAAAAATTGCAGACGTTGCAGAAACTATCGAAGCAAAAGTGGAAGACTTAACTGGAACCAAGGAAGAAGAAAAACCTTCTGAAGAAGCTTAAGTTATAAAGGTTTAAACAAAAAAGGCTCCGATAATTTCGGAGCCTTTTTTTATAAGTTTAACTTACCAACAATTTTCTTAATATCTTGTTCTTTGGATTTTGGATAAATGAATAATACTCCTTCTTTATCTACTATAATATAATCTTTCAAACCATCAATAACTACCAATTTTTTACCTTCTGTTCTGATGATATTATGAGTCGCATTTTCTAAATATACTGTGGCGTTAACAATAGCATTATTCGCTTCATCTTTATCTAATTTATCGTATAATGAGCCCCAAGTTCCAAGATCATTCCAATCGAAAGTCGCCGATAAAACAAATACATTTTGAGCTTTTTCTAAAATGGCATAATCAATAGAAATATTTTCCGCTAAAGGATAATTTTCAGCAATAAAAGCTTTTTCATCTGGTGTGTTATATACATCAAATCCTTTTAAAAAGTGTGCATACATTTCTGGCTGAAACTTTTCAAAAGCGGACACAATTGATTTTACACTCCAAATAAAAATCCCAGCATTCCACAAGAAATTTCGACTTTGAATGAATTTTTGAGCGGTTTTATAATCTGGTTTTTCTCTAAACTGAACTACTTTTTTGATTAATCTAGAATCTAATTTATCGTACTCAATATAACCGTAACCCGTGTTTGGGAAAGTTGGCAAAATACCTAAAGTCATTAATGTATCTTGCGTTTCGCAATAATTGAATGATTGTTTTAAGTTGGCCGCAAATTGCATTTCATCTTCAATCCAATGGTCACTTGGTGCGACTAAAATTAACGCATCTGGGTTTTGCTTTTTGATTTTTAAAGAAGCGTACAAAATACAAGGTGCTGTATTTCGCATCGCTGGTTCTAAAATAACTTGCTCTTGTGTTACCGAAGGAAGTTGTTCTAGAACAATATCGTTATAACTTTCGTTAGTTAGAATTAAAATATTTTCTTTTGGAATAATTTGCGATAAACGGCTAAAGGTTTTCTGAATTAGCGTTTCACCAGTTCCTAACATATCATGAAATTGCTTCGGATATTCAGCCGTACTTACTGGCCAAAACCTAGAACCTACTCCACCTGCCATTAATATGGCATAATAATTTTTATTCATATTTTTTAGTTGCTAAGTAACTAAGTTTCTGAGTTACTAAGTTAATTTGAAATCACTTCTACTTCTGCATTCGGTTGAAATAAGAACATTCTGCCCGAACTTACTTCTAAACATTCGTATCGTTTTACACGTAATGCAATCTTTTTAAATACTTTTCCATTTTTAATTCGGAACGTACTTCCGTAAGGAATTTCAAAGATATAATTATTCTCTGTATTTCTCTCATCAAATTGTTTTAAAGCTAATGACAAAGTTGCATCCGTGTCAGAACTCGCTTTCGGATTTCTGAAATGCCTCGCCATCAAAGGTAAAATTTGATGAGGAAAAATCTCTGGACGAATAAACGGAATCATCAAATGTTGAAACGTAATTTTCCATTCGGTACCATGTGGTAAAATATTTCTGCCGTATTTTTCGAAAGCTACTAAATGTGCAATTTCATGAATCAAGGTCATTAGAAATCGGTATTTATTCAAATTAGCATTTACGGTAATTTGATGAAAACCATCGGGATGTCTACGATAATCGCCATGACGCGTATTTCGTTCATTCACAATTTTCAAATGCACATGATTTTGCTTAATCAGTTCGAAAACTGGTTCAACAGCGTGTTCTGGTAAATATTTTTGTAAAACGTTCAAATGAGTAATTCTTTTATTTTAAGGAGTTGATGATGAAACCTGCAACACTTTCCCGTTATAATATTTATTTCCAGTTAAGGCAAAATTATAAATATAATCTGCCATTTCTTTTGCGGAAAGCGGCGCTTCATAACCTGGAAAAGCTTCTTGTAACATTTCGGTATTTACAGCTCCAAGTGCTAAAACATTGAATGCAATTCCGTTTTCTTTGTATTCTTCGGCTAATAATTCAGATAATGTAATTACCGCTCCTTTGCTTGAACTGTAGGCTGAAAGTCCAGCAAATTTCATACTTCCTTGGATTCCGCCCATAGAACTTATTGTCACAACATGACTTCCTTTTTCCATAAATGGAATACAGATTTTTGTCAATTCGGCAACAGCGAAAACATTTACTTTATAAATATTTTGAAATTCTTGAGTTGTAATTTCAGTGAAATTTTTATGTAATAAACTTCCCGCATTATGAATTAAAACATCTACTTTTTTCCAAGTTTTCGAAACAAATTCATTCACTTGTTGTAACTGATTTTCGTCTGAAATGTCAATTGGCAAACACGTAATGTTTTCGTGGTCGATTAAATTTTGTGGCGTTTTACGAGAAACGGCTAATACTTGATGACCTGAATTTGCAAACTGCAATGCCATTTCGTACCCAATTCCACGTGAAGTTCCTGTGATAATTATATTTTTATTTTGCATTTAGTTTTATTTCTTTAGTTGGTGCATTCATCATTTTTTCTAAAACTGGAATAGTTTTATTTACAACATTTGTAATATGATCCGTTTTCATTAATTCGAATTCATCATCTGGTTGGTGATAAAATTCGAAATTTTCAAAATCGAATGTCGAAACTGTTTGAGCTGGCACATTAAATTCGTCATAAAAAGGAAAATTATCTGAAGCTCTGAATAACATATATTTCGTTTCAACTGGAAGATAACCTACTAATTTATCACCTGAATATTCGTTCATTTTGGCAGCCATATTACTTTTTCCGAAACCAGTAATATACATTAACATGTCTCTGTTTTGCATTGGTACACCGACCATTTCGTAATTGAACATGAAATACAAATTCATGTTTTGTTGTTTCAATTTAGCTGCTAAATGCTTAGAACCTAACAATCCTTTTTCTTCAGCAGAAAAGAAAACGAACAACAAACTTCTTTTATTTGATTTTGATTGTCCGAAATATTTTGCCACTTCCGAAACGGCTGTCGTTCCAGCTGCATTATCGTTAGCACCATTGGCAATATCATCACCATTTACGGCTGAAATTTTACCAATATGATCATAATGCGCGCCAATAATTACGAACTCATTTTTTAAAACTGGATCTGTTCCTTCGATATAACCCACAATATTATATGATGTTTTATCATAATTTGAAAGTGTATCACGATACGTTTTAAAATAAGGTTTGATGTTATTTTCGCGAAGTAAATTCTCTAAATATATAGAAGCTTTTTCAATTCCTTTACTTCCAGAATCTCTTCCTTCTAATTCATCTGAAGTTAGATATTTTAAAGTTTTTGAAACGTTTGGTTCTTTTGCAAAAGCAATTACTTCCGTTGATTTATTTTCTCGAACTTCTACAATAGTATCTGGAGTTGATAACATTTTAGCTGGTCCGCAAGAGGCGATTACTAAACCGAATGCAATTAGGAATGTTTTGTTCATGTTTTTTAAATTTTAGTAAAAATAAAAAAGTCTCGATGAAAACCGAGACTTTTTACAACAAATTTAAACTAAAAACATAACTATTATTATACCAATAAGAATATACACTAGAAATAGAAGAAGTTCTAATCTGTATTTATCTGCGGATAAAAAAAGTTGTTTCATAGTTATTTCATTAGTTAGATTTCCACATCGTAGAAATATTTAAGGAACTTCCATCTGAACCGCCATGAACAAAAATATTTTCGTCAAATAAAGTAGCTTGATGATAACAACTTGCTGAAAAAGGATTTGCTGTGCTAACAACTGACCAGTTTATACCATCAATCGATTTTTTAACTAAATTGTTATAAGAGCTTGCATTGCGACCACCTAATACATAAATAGTATTATTATTTACAACAAGTTGATGTCCGTAAACTGCTTCAAAACCGCTTACAGCTTGCTGTGACCAATTGATTCCGTCTGTTGAAGATTGCACATCTGAATAAGTATTACCATTTCCATTACCACCACATATCCACATTTTATTATTCAAAACGAATGCTTTATGATGTCCACGTTTTTCGAATGAAGTTAAATCTTCTTCTTCTGTCCAATTTATACCATCTATACTTGACCAAACATCATTATGAAAATTTGTATTATTACCACTTACTCCACCAATTAACCATAATTTACTATTAAAAACGATTGCATCAAAAGCGTAACGATTTCCGAAAGCGGCATTTGTTGTTTCTTCCTCCCAATTTATTCCGTCAGTTGAAGAAAAAATATCACTTCTTCCAGAACCATCATATCCGCCAATTATCCAAAGTTTACTATTATAAACAATACATTTATGATAAGATCTTGCTGGTAAAGTTGCACCAGTTGTGGTTACTGCGTTCCAAGTTGTCCCATCAGTACTATTTAAAATCGTATTTGTCACCGTATTTGCATCATTTGTTCCACCAATAATCCATAATTTATTATTGAATTGAACCATTTGATGACCACGTAACCCCAATGGTAATGCGCCAGAAGTTGTAACTTGAGTAAAACTCATTTCTGAAGTATTTTGTACAACTACCTCTTCATCATTACTACAGGATTGAAAAGTTGATGTAATTGAAAATAATAAAATAGCTTTTAAGAATGTTTTCATATTATTTAGTTTTTAATTATTTTTTTGATTCCTTTTCCTTCTTCAGAATTAACCATAATCAGATAAATTCCTGTAGGTAAATCACTAATATTGAATGCTTCTTGATTTTTAAATGTTTTGATAATTTGTCCTTGAAGATTTACTACTTCTACATTAACAACTGATATGTCCGTTTCCAATTGAAAAGTATCAGTAACTGGATTTGGATAAATTGAAAAGCGATTATTTAATTGGAAATTATTAGACGAAAGAATGGTAGTGTAATCGTAAACTCTTGCGAAACCAGAATTATTATTTGAAAATGGCGCTCCAACAACAACTTTATTACCATCTGAACTTATTGCCATAGCACTACCTAATTTATCATTTGCACCTGCTCCAAGAACAACAGTTCCTACTGAAGACCAAGCAGTTCCATTGTGTTTATAGTAAACCATAAGTCCTGAAAAAGTAACTGAAGCACTTAAATGATAGTTTGGCATTCCTACAATCATTTCACTACCTGAATCAGACATACTAACTGAAGTTCCAAAATTACCTCCATTTACCCAGCCTGATATAGTTGAACCAAATTGCGCCCATGCAGAACCACTATAAGAATATACTTTTACATTTCCTTGACCAGTTGTTCCTGCTAACGGTGCACCAATAACAACTCTATTACCATCAGAAGAAATACTCACAGAAGTTCCTGATTTATCACCTGAGATGGAATCATCAATTGCAGCTCCTTTTTGTATCCATGCTGTTCCATTCCATGTATAAACTTCTACATAACCATCTGATGATGAAGCCCAAGTACTTCCTGCTACTAATTTTGTTCCGTCAGGAGACATTGCTAATGAGACTCCAAATTCATCACCCGCTAAATTTCCATTAATATCAATACCTTTTTGAACCCAAGCAGTTCCATTCCATTCATAAACCCTAACATGTCCGCTATTTGCAGTTGAACCATTTAAATTGTTTTTTGGAGCGCCAACCGCTATTGAAGTTCCATTATAGGAAATTGCTACTGAAGTTCCAAACTCATCTCCAGAAGCTTCTCCGTCAATATCAGAACCCATTTGCACCCATGTAGAAGTACCAGAATCAAAAGAATAAACTCGAACATGTCCTGATGATGTGCCATTTCCATCATTTGATTTTCCGCCTACAACTAACCTTGTTCCATTTCCTGATAAACTCACAACACCAAAAAAGTCACTTGCGGCTTCCCCATTAATAGTTTGTCCTAATTGATTCCATAAAGTTCCACTTCTTTGATAGACTTTTACATAACCTGACATTGTGGTTGATAAATCATTGTATGGAGTTCCAATTGCTACTCTATCTCCTAAAATTGTAGAAGAAATTGAAACCGATGTACCTGTATCTTCACCTGAAAATGCGGCATTAATATTAGTGCCAATTTGTGTTTGTGCTACTAAACTGTTAGTAAACACTAACCATAAAGAAAAAAGTAAAATTCTTTTCATAATTATTTGATTTTGAATTATTTCATTACAAAACAACAAATAATACAGAAGTAACATTTTTTTATATGAAAAGTGGGCAATACAACTTACTAAATGCTAACCAAAAAAGGAAAAGTGGGCAACAACTCATTTTAATTGTAGTAGCATTTCATTTTGATATAAATTAAATATTTTACATTTGTTCTATAAGCTATAAAAATGCGTTTAAGAATCCTCTTTATTATTTTACTTTTAGTAGTTCAGACTGCTCATTCGCAAGAACCTTATCGGATTTCTTTCGGAAGAAAAGATGGTTTGCCATCACTTAATATTTACCATTCATTGAAAGATAAAAATGGTTTTCAATGGTTTTCAAGCGATTTAGGTATAATCAAATATGATGGATATAATTTTAATTTAATAACTACGGAAGACGGATTAGCAGACAATGAAAACTTTGGTTGTTATGAAGACTCAAAAGGAAGGATTTGGTTTTTATCTTACAATGGGAAAATATCATTTTATCAAAACAATACTTTTTATAATGATATCAATTATCCATTATTAAAATCACATGAAAAAAATGGATACATTTCCAGAATTTCAGAGAATACAAAAGGAGAAATTGTGCTTATCTTTTCAAATGGAACTGCCAAAATAGTAAACTTAAAAGAAAATAAAATTCGTACCAAAAATGGTTGTATCATTATTTTTCATTTCATCCAAAATAATCAAGATTTTTATATTACATCTAAAGGCATTTGTGATAATTCTCTAAAAATAAAAGATCCATTAAATTTTGACGATTTTAATGTAAATGTAATTTCTCGAAGCACAAAAAAAGACAATCGTTTTTATTTTTCTCATTTAAACAATATTTATTGTGTAGAAAACGGAAAATGGGAAAAATTATGCGACGTTCCTACAGCAAAAACAGACATTATTAGTTTAAATATCGATTTGCAAAATAACATTTGGATTGGAACAAGAAATGGTGTTTTTGTGAGAAATTTGTATTCAAATACAAAAGAATTTGAATGTTATTTTAAAGAAAACTCCATCTCAAGTGTACAATTAGATTTTGAAAACAGAATTTGGATTACCACATTAGATAATGGTATTTACTATTTACCAAATACTACAGCAAAAATTTTAAAAACGAATAAAAAAGAAAACATTATTCTTTCTTGTTTAACAAAAGATAAAGGCAATAATTTATGGGGCGGCGCTATAAATGACTTTTACTATAAAATAAATAACATTCAAATTAAAGCATTTGATGCCAAATCAAGTTTACTTTCAAAAAACAATATTTTTCAAATTTATTTTTCTAATAATGTGCAATATATTGTTGGAAAGCACGCCATTTTTTTAAAAGGAAAGCAAATTAAAAACATTCCATTTATTGGAACAAAAACCATTTTGGAAGACACTTCAAATAATTTATGGATTGGCGCCAATTACCTATTAAAAATTTCAAAAAACGAAATTAACAACCTTTCAAATATTGGTTTACTTTCTTCAGACAAAAGAGTTTTTTTGAAAGAAAGAACCAATACATTAATTCAAAATGGAGATACAATTTGGGTTGGAACTAACAATGGAATTTATAAAATTGTAAATGATAAAATAAGTTATTTATCTAAAAACTATCCAAAAACGCAAACTATAATTTCAAAACTATATTTTGACAAAACTTCCAATTTACTTTTTGTTGCAACCAGTTCAAACGGCTTATTTGTATTTCAAAATAACAAACTGATTAAACAATTTACCAAAAAAGATGGTTTAAATAGTAATACACTTTACTCTATTAAAAAAGGTCTACGCGCTAATTCATTGCTTATTGGAAATAATTTCGGACTGAACCAAATTACATTTCACAACAATCAATTTACAATTGAAAACTTGAATAAATTAATTGGAATTGAGAATTTAAAAATTAACGATACTGAAATTATTGATTCTACGTTATACTTAGCGTCCGATGAAGGTTTATTATATCTGAATATTAACTCGTTACAATCGAGTACTATAATTCCGAAACTCCAAATTGAAGAATTTTCAGTAAATGGAAAAAAAATCACAATAAAACCTGAATTATCATTTAAATATTATGAAAACGACATTAGTATAAGTTTTACTGGACTTTCATTTAATTCACAAAAAAACATCACTTACTTTTTTAAATTAGGTAAGAAAAATGCAAAATGGAATACTACAAAAACACGTCAAATTAATTATCAAGGTTTAGAACCTGGCGATTATGAATTTCAAATTTATGCTACAAATGCTTCGGGAATAAATAGTAAAATTGAAAAAATAGCTTTTATAATTCGAAAACCTTTTTGGAAAACATATTGGTTTCTAGCCATTCTCTTAGGATTATTTGGAATAGCGATTTTTGTAATTTGGAGAAAACGAGTTCAAAGTTTAAATGAGAAATTTGAAGTTGAGCGTCATCAAATCGAAATGGAACGCGACAAAGCTAATTTAGAAAAACAAATGATTGAATTGGAGCAAAAAGCCTTACGAATGCAAATGAATCCACACTTTATTTTCAATGCGCTCAACACTATAAAAGGGTATTATTCTGAAGGAAATGATGAAAAAGCGGGCGATTATATATCGAAATTTTCAATGTTACTTAGAATGTTATTAGAAAATACAGATCAAACTATTTCATTAGCAACGGAAGTTAAAATGCTAAAATTGTATATTGAATTGACTCAAATTCGTTATAAAAATGTTTTTGATTTTGACATTTTTGTAGATTCTAAAATCAATTCTGAAGATACTGCGATACCGACTTTATTATTACAACCCATTGTGGAAAATGCTATTATTCATGGTTTAGCACCGAAAAAAGAACATGGTCAATTGAATATTTCGTTTGAAAAGAATGACAAATCGCTTCTTTGTAAAGTTAAAGATAACGGAATTGGAATTAAAGCGTCATTAGAAAAGCAAAATCAACGACAACACGAATCGAAAGCCATTTCAATAACAAATGAACGATTAGCACTTATTGAAAACGAAGAAGCTACTGAGGTCATTTTTGAAATAAATGAAACAACAGATACTTTAGGAAAGACCTCTGGAACCGAAGTAATTATACAAATCCCATTTAAAACTATTTGGTAATGAAGACAATTATAATTGAAGATGAAATACAAGCTATTTCAGCATTAATGGCTGATATTAATCGCTATTGTCCAGAACTAAAAGTAATTGGCACTTCTGGAAGTGTGGATGAAGCCATTCAATTAATAAAAGAAAATAAACCCGAATTAGTTTTCTTAGACATTCAATTAACGGATGGTTTAGGATTTGAAATTTTAGAAGCTTTTCAAAAAGGAGAATTTCATGTGATTTTCACAACAGCTTATAGTCAATATGCTATTAATGCAATAAAATTTAGTGCTTTAGATTATTTACTAAAACCCATAAATGGTGAAGAATTAAAAGCTGCTGTTGCCAAAGCCAAAACTATAAACTCATCTGATGTTCAAATTCAAATTGAAAATTTTATTAAAAACCAATCATTGCAAAATCAGAATAAACGCATTGCCTTGCAAACTTCCCAAGGTATTTTTATTCATGAAATGAATACAATTTTAAAATGTACTTCTGAAGGAAATTATACTAACATTCATTTTATTGATGGGAAGAAATTATTGATTTCAAAACCCTTAAAAGAATTTGAAGATTTACTTTGTAACAATGGATTTGAACGCATTCATCATTCGCACATTATTAACTTAAATCACCTTACCAGCTTCATCTTTAAAGATGGTGGTTATGTGATTATGAGTGATAAAAGTTCGTTACCGGTTTCCAAAAGAAAAAAAGCGAGTTTAATGGAATTTTTAAATAATTTAAAATAAAAAAATCCCGTCAAGTATATACAAGACGGGATTTTTATTTATGAATTTTATGAAAATTTTAAGCTAACATCGTAACTGGATTTTCAATAAATTGTTTTAATGTTTGTAAAAATTGCGCACCCGTTGCGCCATCAATTGTTCTGTGATCGCAAGCTAAAGAAAGCATCATCGTATTTCCTACCACAATTTGTCCATCTTTAACTACTGGTTTTTCAACAATTGCTCCAACAGATAAAATGGCAGAGTTTGGTTGATTAATGATAGAATTAAATTCTGTAATTCCAAACATACCTAAGTTAGAAATTGTGAAAGTACTACCTTCCATTTCTGTTGGTAATAATTTTTTAGATTTTGCTCTACTTGCTAAATCTCTCACATTTCCGCCAATTTGAGACAAACTCATTTGATCAGTAAAAGGTAAAACTGGCACTACTAATC
>JAZKHI010000002.1:0-11877 GCA_040385445.1 Bacteroidota bacterium
CTGAAGATGTTGAACGTACACCAGAATCACCTCTTTCAATTTCTTGCATGATTAATCCGTAAGAAATTTGGTCTAAACCTGCACCGCCATATTCTACAGGAATATAAGGTCCAAAACCACCAATTTCACCTAAACCTTTTACAATTTGTTTAGGAAATTCGGCACGTTGAGCATAATCTTCAATAATTGGAGATACTTCTTTTTTTACCCATGCTCTGGCAGCATCACGTACTAATTTATGCTCTTCTGAAAGTAAATCGTCTAACAAATAGTAGTCTGGCGATTGAAATAAATCTGGTTTCATATTTTTTTAATTATTGTTGTTTTTACTTTTCTGTGTTATCACTCTAAAAAAGACCTGATAAAAGACCCTAAATTTAGCGATTCCACATGTTATATTATTCAAAAATTAAATTTGATTTGCAAAAGTAATTATTTTTTAACAAAAGCGAATTGATTTGTTAGATTTATTGAATGGTAAAAGTTAAAATTATTGTTAAGCCCGTACTTGTTTTTTAATAAAAATGTATTTTTGTTCAAAATTTTCCTATGAAACATTATTTATACCTTCTTTTTTTGGTAATTCCTACTGTAAATGCACAAAGCAAACTAACTGACAAACAGTTTTATAATCTTCAAGATAAAGTGAGATTATTATCAAATACAAATATAGATAGTGCCTTTATTGTTGCAAATAAAATAGAAAAATCTAGCAACTATATTCATAAAGCATTTGCAAAAGGCGCAAAAGGTTTCTTATATCAGGCAATAAATGATAGTATAAATTCTAAAAAAAACTATAAAGAATCTTTAATTTTAATAGACAAAGCTCCTAAAGGTTATGAGAGAACTAAAAATTTAGCATACTTATACAATTATGGTGGTGCTGCAGATTGGTCCAGAGGAAACATTAATGACGCCCTAGTTAAATATGAAAAGGGTGAAAAATTATCAAATGAAGTTAATGATGTTGTTCAAATGGTAAAATTCAACACGAACATCGCTTTGATTAATGGTAAAATTGGGAATTACAATATTGCTATTAAGAAAACACTAAAATCAGAGTTTTTAATTGAGCAAAATAAAGCGCTTTATACAATTGACCAGTATAATTTAAACAAGAGTACCACTTATCTTAATTTAGGTCATTATTACGAAACAAAGTTTGAAAACGAAAACGAAAACAAAAAAAACACAACTTATTTAGATTCAGCATTTTATTATTATAAAAAAACCATTCTATTTTCTTATGAAGAAAATACCAAAAACAGAATTACCGCACAATTGAATATTGCGAACATTTTTTTATACAAGAATAAAATAAAAGAAGCAGAAAAAGCCTATCAAAGTGCCATTACAGAATCTAAAGAAAATAATTTAAGCAACGAATATGCTTTGGCTATTTATAATTTAGGGCATTTTTATTTTACACAAAAAAACTACACTAAATCTTTAGTTTATTTTGAAAAAACAGATTCCATATATCATAAAAACAATTCAAATTTAGACGACTTTATTTACTCTAATTATTATCAATCGAAAATTTATGAAAGTTTTTCGGATAAGGAAAATTCTTTAAAACACGCCAACATTTATCTTGATTACTTTGAAAAAAATGAAAAGGATATGATGAATCAATCTCAAGAAATTAATCAATCTCAAAACTCAAAAACTTTGAAAAAAGAGATGGAATTAATGAAGGAGAAATACACTACAACAGTTCTGTTTAAAAAGGCAGCTTTTTACTTTTTCGGAATCATATCTGTTGTATTAATTTTTATGTACTTCAAAAACAGAAGAAAAAACAAAATTGCAGAAATAAACTACAAGTCGATTATAGAAAAATACAAGGAACAACTACACGAATCGGCAAATAATAAAAATACGGTTATACATCTCGAATCAGAGACAGAGAACAAAACATCAAATTCGAATCTAAATTTAGATGAAGAGAAAGAGAATTTACTATTTGAAAAGTTACTAAAACTTGAAGAGCAAAAAGTATATTTGAACCAAGATTTCACCTTACAATTTGTCGCTAAAAAAATCAAAACAAACACCACTTATTTGTCTTATATTGTAAATAAAAGATTTGGAAAAACGTTTAGCGAATATGCCAATGAGCTTAAAATTAATTATGTAATTAATGAAATGATTACTAATAAATCTTATCGTAAGTACTCTACGCAAGCTATTGCTGAAAGTGTGGGTTATAAAAACGCTACTTCTTTTACAAAACTGTTTAATAAAAAAACGGGACTAAGTCCCGTTAAATTCGCAGAAAAGCTAAATGCCGATAATGAAAGTATTATTCAAAATGCTAGCTAATACCCTTTTCTAATAACATTTTATTTTTATTACTTTCCGGTTGGCAACAAATTGCCTCCATTAGTATTTCCTAAAGTTGCCACTGCTGCTCCAGAGTTTGAACCTCCAGTACCACGAGGTCCTGTTCCGCTTGCTGGATCTCCAGAACCATCATCAATTGGTTCTTCTAATTCATCTAATGGAATTGAAGTACTACCACCATCAGTTAAACCTCCATAAACATTAAGTTTATGCATTTTAGTTAATTCATTTTCTTTAAAACTCTCAAGAGTTGATTTAAGGATATTCATATTTTTTTGGTTTTTAATAATTACAATTCAAAATTACATTTTAATTAAATCAATCAAAAACCAAACAATAACAAATCAAACAAATTAATATAACTAATTGATTATTAGCTATTTGTTAATAAAAAAACGCGCGATTATTTATAAATTGTCGTAGCATTAATTTATAAATTGTCAAAATACTTCCTTTTTTTACATCAAAAATCAACAAATCTTTGTCTCAGAAATAACGAATAGAATCTTATTATTTGACACCGATTTAATCATGAAAAATTTAGTAAAAAAGTATTTACACCAAAATCAATTTAGCAACGTTGCTGAAGATTTTGAAGACTTATTCCAATCGCATCCTAATTACCCAAGTCTGTATGCCGTTACAGACACTTTCGATTTGTTATCAATTGAAAACATTGCTATAAAAATTCCAAAGGAACAAATAGAAGAGCTTCCAAAAGAATTTATGGCTATTTATAAGAATAGTTTAGTATTGGTTACAAAAACGAATGAAAAAATTAGCATTGAAAATCAAGATGCTAAAAAAGAGCTTTTAAGCTATTCTGATTTCTTAGAATCTTGGAATGGAGTTATCATCGTAATTGAACCAAATATTAAAATCACATCAACAACCAACAAAAACATCTCATCATGGTTATTATATACTTTGCCATTTATTGCCTTGTCAGCCTTATCAATTTATTATAATAAATACAATTTTAACGCTATTAGTACTTTATTAATTAGTTTGATCGGGTTACTTGCTAGTGTTTTTATTCTTCAAGAAAAATTTGGTGTAAAAAATGAAATTGCATCAAAGTTTTGTAATATCAATCCGAATACTTCATGTAACTCGGTAATTAAATCTGAAAATAGTAAAATAAATAAGTATTTCAATTTTACAGATTTACCATTATTGTTTTTTAGTATCAATTTATTAGCAATACTTATTCAACCACAATCATCAAGTTTTATTATTGGTTTAGTTAGTTTATCTAGTATTCCGGTATTGCTTTATTCTGTTTGGCTACAAAAATTTCAATTAAAAAATTGGTGTGTTTTATGTTTAGTTGTTAGTTTCTTGATTCTTGTACAAAGTTTAGTTTTTGTTTTTACTAATAACTTTTCAATAGACACTACTTTGCCAATAAATTTATCTGTAATCCTTACTTCTTCAATTCTAGTCACTTCATTCTGGTTATTTCTGAAACCTATTTTAGAAAAAAAATACGCTTTAGAAACCACAAATACTGAATTAAGTAAATTTAAAAGGAACTTCAATCTTTTTCAATTTCTTTCCAAAGACATTGAAGAATACGATGATTTTGAAAAATTAAAAGGAATTGAGTTTGGCAATGAACATGCAGCCACACAACTTACACTAATTTTAAGTCCAAGTTGCGGGCATTGTCATACAGCTTTTAGTGATGCTTATGAACTATTTCAAAAATTCCCTGAAAAAATCCGCGTAAATATTCTTTTTAACATTAATCCTGAAAACAACGACAATCCATATAAAATTATTTTGGAAAATCTATTGGCGTTAAATCTACAAAATCCTCAAAAAGCACAAGAAGCGATTATAGATTGGCATATCAACAGACTAGATTTAGAAAATTGGAAAACAAAATGGACGGTTGAATCACCACATATGCTCGTGAATCAGCAAATACAAAATCAATACTATTGGTGTTTAAAAAACGAATTTAACTACACTCCTGTAAAAATAATTAACGGAAATCAATTTCCAAATGGATATGAAATAAACGAGTTAAAATATTTTATTAATGATTTTCATCAAGAAATTGAAAACGAAAAATCATTAAAAGCAGTATAATTTATTTAAAAAAATTCTTGGCCGAGAATAGTCAAAACTCTCAATTGACTTTAAATGTTTGAGAAATAATCAAACCAAAATAATTATTATATCATGTTAAAAAACATTTTAAAATTAGATGGCGTTCAAGAATTGAGCAAAAAAGAACAAAAAGATGCCAATGGAGCACTTGCTAATGCAAATATTAAATGTTACTGCGGTGGCGTTTATGCAGGAACTTGTTGGTCTGTAAGCTGTTGTATTACAACTTGTTCAATGTATTAATTTAAAAAACTAGTATCATGTTAAAAAACATTTTAAACTTAAACGGCGTTCAACAATTGAGTAAAAATGAGCAAAAAGCTATTGGTGGTGGACAATATCATTGTACACTTCCTCCAGGAAACGTTTGTGATTATACAATCAATGCTCAAGACTGTTTTAGCCTTTACGAAGGAGTTTACAACACAAAATGCAAATGTTGCATTAAAGGATAATTCTTAAAACCGAAATCATGTTAAAAAACATTTTAAACCTAAAAGGTGCTCAAAAATTGAGCAAAAACGAACAAAAGGAAATTTCTGGCGGAAAAAAACTTTATAGAGGAACGTGTGAACTTCCTGAAGGTGGTTCAACTATTATATGCCCAGAAGGTACTGTATGTGTAGACACTCAATACGGACCTGAATGTCTTCCAGTTTTAGATCTATAAATAATTATTAAACCTAAAAAAACAAATATCATGTTAAAAAACATTTTAAACTTAGAAGGTGCTCAAAAATTGAGCAAAAACGAACAAAAAGAAATTAATGGTGGGAAGTTACCTCCTGCTCCAGCATGTCAAGTTGGTGGTTACCAAACTACTTTAAGTCAGTGTGCATGTCTTAATGGTGGTGTTTGGATACAGTCATCACAAACTTGCTCTAATGGTCAATACTCTGGTTGGGCATGGGAAATTGCAACTGGTTGTTGTTATAATTTCTCAGGAGAATAATAATTAAGCCTTCTTTATTAATTGAAGTAATTACGCAGTTAGAATAGAAATTTAGCATACTATCTAATAATTATTTCTATGCGAAAAACTTTTAATAAAAGCTTAATTCAACTGTTTAGTTTTACAGGCAGTTATAGACTTAAAAACAAAAAATAATTTTTAAAAATTGAATCATGTTAAAAAACATTTTAAACTTAGACGGTGCTCAACAATTGAGCAAAAGTCAGCAAAAAGAAATTAATGGTGGAATTCCTGTTGGATGTGCTTACAGAACTTGGCCTTTAGCAGGCGCTAGTAAAGCTACATGTGCAGCTTCAATGCCAGGAGGATACAATTATAATCCATATAATGCTAATACTTGTATCGCTTTCTTTTGTGGTGATGAAGAAGGTATTTAATAAAAAACCTATAAAATAAAGTTATTTAGAGAGGAAACTTATTTCCTCTCTATTTTTAAATCGCTTTAAATTGACTTAATTTGCAAAAAAATTCATACAATTGAAAAAATTTCCCAATTACATACAAGCCGATACTAAAGATTGTGGACCAACCTGTTTAAAAATAGTTGGAAAGCATTATGGCAAAACCATCAACATACAAAAATTAAGAGATTTTAGTGAAACTACTCGCGAAGGAAGTAATTTACTTTTCTTATCTGACGCTGCTGAAAAAATTGGTTTTCGCACACTTGGTGTAAAACTTAATTTGGAGCGCTTAAACGAAGCACCACTACCTTGTATTTTGCATTGGAACAAAGAACACTATGTAGTTCTTTATGACATCAAAAAAGGGAAATATTTAATTTCAGATCCTGGTTTCGGATTATTAGAATACAATCAAACCGATTTTATTAAATTCTGGATTGGAAACAATGCAGACAATTTCACTCAAGAAGGTGTGGCTTTATTACTAGAACCAACACCTAATTTTTACGATTTAGATATAGACAATTCCGATAAAGATGGCAAGAAAAAAGCCCTAGGTTTTGGCTTATTATCTCGTTATGTACTTAAATACAAATCATTTTTAATACAATTAGTTGTCAATCTTCTTGCGGGAAGTATTTTACAATTAATTTTTCCTTTCCTGACACTAAGTCTTGTTGATGTTGGTATTCAAAACCAAGACATGGGCTTTGTGTACATGATTTTATTCGCTCAACTTTTCCTTTTTGCAGGAAGAATGGGTTTAGAATTAATACGAGGCTGGATTATGCTTCACCTTTCCACAAGAATCAACATTTCATTAATTTCCGATTTTTTTATCAAATTAATGAATTTACCTATATCTTTTTTCGATGTCCGAATGACCGGAGATATCATGCAACGTATCAACGACCACCATAGAATTGAAAAAATCCTTACCACTTCATCTTTAAACGTTATCTTTTCTGTCTTCAACATGATTGTGATGGGTGGCGTTTTAGCTTATTACAACTTAATGATATTTTTTGTGTTTTTCTCAGGAAGTATTCTATATTTTGTATGGATTACCTTATTTTTAAAACGACGAGAAGCATTGGATTATAAGCGTTTCTCTGAAGTTTCTCAAGAACAAAGCAAAGTAATTGAGTTAATCAATGGAATGCAAGAAATTAAATTGCACAATGCCGAAAAGCAAAAACGTTGGGGTTGGGAATATGTGCAAGCCAGATTATTCCGAGTTTCAACAAAAGGATTAATCTTAGAACAAACACAGTCTTCAGGTTCTCAAATTATTAATGAATTAAAGAATATTTTTATCCTGGTATTGTCTGCAAAACTGGTTATTGATGGTACAATTACTTTAGGGATGATGTTGGCCATAAGTTCTATTGTTGGAAGTTTAAATGGTCCAATTTCTCAACTTATTGGTTTTGTACGAGAATTGCAAGACGCAAAAATATCCTTAGCGCGTTTATCAGAAATTCACGAAAAAGAAGACGAAATTCAGCAAGAAGCGCATCAAACTAAAGATATCCCAAACAATAAAGATATTGCAATTAAAGATGTATCCTTTCGTTATTTAGGTTCTGATGTTTCTGTTTTAGATAATTTAACGCTTACCATTCCAGCTAATAAAATAACCGCAATTGTAGGAACAAGTGGAAGCGGAAAAACCACTTTAATGAAATTACTTTTAAAATTTTATGAACCACAAAATGGCGAAATTTCAATTGGAAATGCACAATTAAAAAACATTTCTCAAAAAGCTTGGCGAAACAATATTGGTGCGGTAATGCAGGAAGGTTTTATTTTTAACGATACAATTGCCAACAACATTGCCATTGGCGTAGACATTATAGATAAAGAACGCTTGGTTTATGCGGCTGATGTGGCCAATATTAAAGAGTATGTTTCTGGATTGCCTTTAGGTTATAACACCAAAATTGGTTCCGAAGGTGTAGGAATGAGCACAGGTCAAAAACAACGTTTATTAATTGCAAGAGCTGTTTATAAAAACCCAGAAATGCTATTTTTTGACGAAGCAACTTCAGCGCTTGACGCGAATAATGAAAAAGAAATCATGGAAAAACTAGATATCTTTTTCAAAGACAAAACTGTTGTAGTTATAGCACACCGACTAAGTACTGTTATGAATGCTGATCAGATTGTGGTGCTTGAAAAAGGAAAAATTATTGAAATTGGAAACCACGAAAATTTAGTCGCGAAAAAAGGGAATTACTTTAATTTAGTGCGAAATCAGTTGCATCTTGGAAACTAAAAAAATGAATATGTCAGAAAATACAAACACCGACTTCCAGCTTCGCAGCGAAGAAGTACAAGATATCCTTACAAAAGTGCCAAATTGGATGATTCGTTGGGGAACATTTCTAATATTTGGAATCATATTAATGTTATTGTTCACTTCTTGGTTCATTAGATATCCAGATGTAGTAACGAGCGAAATAATTATTACAACCAATACACCGCCCGAAAAATTAGTTGCCAAAGTGAATGGGAAAATTCAAGCTATTCTAATTGAAGATAAAGAACACGTTAAAGCTAATACACCTTTAGCTGTTATTGAAAACGCAGCCAATTATAAAGATGTTTTTTTATTGAAATCGACTATTGAAAATATCAATTTAGACAAAAGTGTATTTCCTTTTGAAAAGTTTAAAAACGCGCAATTAGGAGAAATCGAATCTAGTTTTGCCATTTTTCAAAAAGAATATATTGCAGATAATTTAAACAAAAAACTAAAACCTTATAGTGTTGACGTCAATGCACAAGGTTATGAAAAAACACAATTATCTGAAAGATTACAGTTATTAATTGCTCAAAAAGCAATCACCGAAAAAGAATTACAAATTCAAAAAACCGATGTAAACCGACAAGAAACGTTATTTAAAAAAGGGGTAATTTCAGCTCAAGAAATAGAAAAACAACGCTTATCTTACTTACAAGCGGAAAAGAATTACAAAAATTTATTGAGTTCAATTTCTCAAACCAAATCGTCTGTAAACGATTTAAAAAGAAACAATCAAACCACACAAATAAACGAAAACAAAGAAAATACCAATTTAGAAACGAACGTTTTACAATCCTTTTATCAGCTAAAAAAAGCCATTAAAGATTGGGAATTAAACTATGTTTTTCTTTCTTCCGATGAAGGAGTTGTGACGTTTTTGCAAATTTGGTCGGTTAACCAAAACATTGCAGCTGGTGAAAATATGTTTGCCGTAATTCCAACGCATCAAAATGGTTTCATTGGAAAACTAAAAGCAGCAGCTTTAAACTCTGGAAAAATTAAAGAAAACCAACGAGTGAATATTCGTTTAGCGAATTATCCAGATAAAGAATTCGGAGTCGTGAAAGGAAACGTGAAAAGAATATCTCTAACTCCAGATAAAGAAGGAAATTTGTTAATGGATATTGCTTTACCAAAAGGATTGGAAACTTCGTACAATAAGAAAATTCAATTTCAACAAGAAATGCGCGGTTCTGCAGATATTATTACAGAAGATTTACGCTTAATTGAAAGAATTTTTTATCAGTTTAGAAGTATGTATAAAGTGGAATAATTGAAAAACTACATCTTCAAATAAAACTCTTTAGTCAGTTCAATATATTCTTGAGTGTATTGATGACGCGCGGTTTCAATGACTAATTCATCAATAATTGACGTTTGTTCGATACGAGTAAACGCTAATAAACTTCTTTTAATTTCGGTAGTTGGTGTGCCTTTTACACGGGTAATTTTCAATGGATATAATAAAGATTGTTTCGCTAAAGCGATGAAATTTTCTTCCGCAGCATAAGGAATAATTACCGAAAATATTCCGTTTTCAGACAATAATAAATAAGCGGCTTCCACTAATTCATCAAAAGGAAGTGCATCTGCAAAACGAGCTAAATCGCGTGCTTCATCTGATGTTTTATAATCTTCCGAATAAAAAGGTGGATTGGATACAATAATGTCATATTGCTCTACCATTTCAAACTCATTTGTTTCTTCGTCAACTTCTTGCAATTCTTCAACAAATTCATCTAAACCTGCGTGATAACAATATAATCTGTCTGCCCAAGGTGAGTTTTCAAAATTATCAACACATTCTTCGTACGCATTTTCTTCAATTTCAATCGCATCAATTTGTTCAGCAAAGCTTCTTTGAGCTAGCATAAGCGAAATTAAGCCCGTTCCAGCGCCAATATCAAGTATGTTATACGGATTGTTGATTAAAGGTGTCCAAGCACCTAATAAAACGCCATCTGTTCCCACTTTCATGGCAGATTTTTCTTGAATGATAGAAAATTGTTTGAATTTGAAAGTCATAAATAATTAATGACACTTTGATAGTTCGACAAGCTCACTACAGGCAAGCTCAGCGTGACAAAGTTTGAATTTAAAATTTTGAAATTTTACTCCAGATATAAATCTACAAGTCCAATTGGAGTATCTAAAACCAATTCTTTATCTTTTCTATTGACTTCAATAATAAAAGAATCAATCATTGGAACTAAAACTTGTTTTTGACCTTTGAAAATTTCAAAAATAGGTTGTGCAGCATTATCCAAAATTGCATGAACCGTTCCGATATCGCCTAAACGTTGATCGATAACTTTAAATCCAATAATTTCGTGAAAATAGAATTTGTTACCTTCCAATTTTGGCAACATAGTTAGAGGTAAATACACTTCTAAATTCTTCATGTTGTCAGCTTCTAGTTCCGTATCAACATCTTCAAATTTAACTCTAAGGAATTTATCTCTATGAATGGCAGATTTTTCAATAAAAAATGGAACCAGATTTTTATTGTATTCAATAAAAACTGATTCCAAATTTTGATAAAGTTCAGGTTCGTCCGTATCTAAAAAGATAAGAACTTCTCCTTTGAAACTAAATTTTTTAGCGATTTTGCCTAAATAGAAACATTCGTCTTTACGCATAATCGCAGTATATTAAGCTTCTTTTTCTTCGTTTGTTTCTTCAGCAGCAGGAGCTTCTGTAGTTTCTTCAGCAGCAGCTTCTACTACTTCTTCAGTAGCAACTTCAGCAACTTCTTCAGCAGCAACTTCTTCAGCAGCAGTTTCTTCAACTACTTCTTCTACTTTTGCAGCCTCAGCTTGTGCAGCCATACGTTTTTCGTTAGCTACTTTTTCAGCTTTTAAAGCTTTTGCTTTTGCATCTGCATCAGCTTTGCTTAAACCGTCTTTTTTAGCGTCAACTTTTCCAGCTTTTGCTTCTAACCAAGCTGCTAATTTAGCATCTGCTTGTTCTTGAGTTAATGCACCTTTTCTGATACCACCATCTAAATGGTGTTTTAATAAAGCACCTTTATAAGATAAAATTGCTTTAGCAGTGTCAGTTGGTTGTGCACCATTGTGTAACCATTGAACAGCACTATCAATGTTTAAATCAATAGTTGCAGGGTTAGTGTTAGGATTGTAAGTTCCAATTTTTTCTAGGAATTTACCATCTCTTTTTGAGCGTGCATCAGCAGCTACGATCCAGAAAAAAGGTTTCCCTTTTTTACCATGTCTTTGTAATCTAATTTTTACTGGCATAATCTTGTGGATTAAATTTGAGGTACTCGACCTCGGTTAATTAAGGGTGCAAAGATAAAAATAATTTCCGATTTGCAATATCTAATGTTCAATTATTTTGAAATCAGTGTTTTAATGGTGTTTTTTGAAATTGATTTTTGCACTTGCGCTTGAATTCGTATATTTGAACTTTATAAAAAACAACCATGGAAAATATAAAACAATACGTTCAGGAAAACAAAGAACGTTTCATTAAAGAATTAATCGAATTACTAAAAATGCCTTCAGTAAGTGCCGATAGTGCTTATGCTCAAGATGTTGTAAATACAGCCGAAGCGGTAAAAGCTAGTTTAGAAAAAGCAGGTTGCGATGTGGTAGAAATGTGTGAAACACCAGGTTATCCAATCGTTTATGGACATAAAATAATCGACCCAAGTTTACCAACTGTTTTGGTTTATGGTCATTATGATGTGCAACCAGCGGATCCAA
>JAZKHI010000003.1:0-75093 GCA_040385445.1 Bacteroidota bacterium
CAGTAATTGGACCATCAAAATTAGGCGCACAATTAGAAGGAAGTAAAGAATTTGCGAAAGAATTTTTAGTAAAAAACAATATTCCAACAGCGAGATACGAAAGTTTCACATCAGAAACGGTTGAAAAAGGGTATGCTTTTTTAGAAACACTTTCTCCACCTTATGTTTTAAAAGCGGATGGTTTAGCTGCTGGAAAAGGTGTGGTGATTTTAAACGACTTGCAAGAAGCAAAAGACGAATTGAAAGCAATGTTAGTAGATGCTAAATTTGGTTCTGCGAGTGCGAAAGTAGTTATTGAAGAGTTTTTAGACGGAATTGAATTAAGTTGTTTCGTGTTAACTGACGGAAAAAATTATAAAATTTTACCAACTGCAAAAGATTACAAAAGAATCGGCGAAGGTGATACGGGTTTAAATACTGGTGGAATGGGCGCTATTTCTCCAGTTCCATTTGCAGATGCTGCTTTGATGCAAAAAATTGAAGAGCAAGTTGTAATTCCAACTATTAATGGTTTAAAAAATGACAACATTGAATACAAAGGTTTTGTATTTATTGGTTTGATAAAAGTAGGTGATAATCCGTTTGTGATTGAATATAATGTGAGAATGGGTGATCCTGAAACGGAAGTAGTTATCCCAAGAATTAAAAGTGATTTAGTCGCTTTATTTCAAGCGGTTGCGAATGAAAAATTATCAGATTTCGAATTGGATTTAGATGAAAGAACGGCTGCAACTATTGTAGTAGTTTCTGGCGGTTATCCAGAAGAATTCGAAAAAGGAAAAGAAATTTCTGGTTTAGATACTAACACAGAATCTTTAGTTTTCCATGCAGGAACTAAATCTGAAAACGGGAAAATTCTTTCAAATGGTGGTCGTGTTTTAGCGGTAACTTCATTCGGAAATAACTTCAATGAGGCCACAAAAAAATCTTATCAAACCATAGAAAATCTAAAGTTTGATAAGATGAATTATAGAAAAGATATAGGGTTCGATTTATAATCGAACCTTTTCTTTTTATTTTAAGAATGAATGTGCAGTTGTATCCTGGTCGTCTTCACCAGATTTTTTGAAAATTGACAATTGTTTAGTCCAGTAATATGACCAATAACAACAGATAACAATAAACACCCAGTTGATAATATTTGCTCCCCACCAGTTAGTTAATTCCCAACTTCTTAATAAGTCCATTGGTACAAAAACTACTTCAACAAATAAAAATTGTATTGCTTCGAAAAATGCTTTCATTTTTTTATTATTATATTTACACTACAAAAATATAAAATATCTTTATGATTGCAAGCCTTTTTAGTAAAACTCGACCAATTAATTACGCATTAATTTTTTTAATGCTACTTTCTTGCTTCTTTTTATATCAATTTCAACTTCCGAATGAGACTTTTACAACTAGAATCCTAATAGAAAAAACGGCAGTTTTAGTCCTAATTTTATTTTCTTTTTTTTTAGTAAACTTTATTTCTTTAAAGAATGCACTTACTAAAAATGATAATTATGCAATTCTTTTATTTTTTGTATTCATTCTTTTATTTCCAACGATATTAGATGATTCAAAAATTGTATTGTCAAATGTGTTTTTATTATTGGCTTTGAGAAGATTGGTTTCTTTGAAAACCTTAAATTCTCCAAAAGAGAAAATATTTGATGCTTCTTTTTGGATTTTTCTTTCTGCAATATTTCACTTTTGGAGTATTTTGTATATTGTTTTAGTATTTATTTCCATCATTTTTCACTCAGGAAAAGATTTTAAAAATTGGTTGTTACCGTTCGTATCTTTCCTATGTGTTTGGATTTTGTACATTTTTGCAAGTTTAGTTTTGTTTGATAATTATTCTATTGATAAGAATATTACAGATGTAAGTTTCAACTTTTTTGCTTTTGATAATGTGTATCAAAATATGGCATTGGCGTTGTTTGTATCTATTTCGGTTTTGTTTTTTGCTTCGCAAACTTTCGATTATCAAAATAAACCATTGAACATGCAGTCGTCTTATAAACAAATTTACTTTTCGTTTATTTTAGCAGTTGGAATTTATATTTTTTCGCCAAATAAATCTAACGATTTACTAATATATTCTTTTGCGCCTTTGTCTATTTTAGGTGCGAATATGTTCGAAAAATTTGAAGATTCCGTTTACAAAGAAGTTTCTTTATACTTACTATTTGCAATTGGATTGTTTTTCTTTTTTGCCCAATTATAATTTATTTCCATAGGCTAAATCGCCAGCATCACCTAAACCAGGAATAATATAATTTTTTTCGTTTAATTTTTCGTCTAACGAAGCTACCCATAAATGGCAATTTTCAGGTAAGTTTTCTTCTAAATATTTAATTCCTTCTGGAACGGCAATGACCACAGCAATGTGAATTTGTGTCGGTTGATGATCTTTTAAAAGTTTATTTAAAACCGCCACTAAAGATTGTCCTGTGGCTAACATAGGATCAATTAAAATTAAACTTTTATTGGTTAAAGTTGGCGTAGCTTTGTATTCTACCAAAATATCAAATTCATCGTCGTTATTATAATGATGTCTATAAGCAGAAACAAAACCATTTTCTGCATCATCAAAAAAGTTCATAAACCCTTGATGAAGCGCTAATCCGGCACGTAAAATGGAACATAAAACAATGTTTTCTGCAATAGTTGTGGTGTGTTTTATGCCTAACGGAGTTTGAACAGCAATATCTTTATATTCTAAATTTTTGCTTAATTCATAAGCCATAATCTCACCAATGCGTTCAATGTTTTTTCTAAAACGCATGCTGTCTTTCTGAATGTTCACATCTCTAAGTTGAGTAAGAAAATGATTTAAAATACTGTTTTGTTCGGAGATATAATGTACGTTCATGTGAGATAATTTGAAATTTGTGGTTAAAAGTACAAAAAATCCTTATTTTTGTAAATTAAATTAGAAACTATGTTTGCAGAATTTGCCTTTCCGATTTTTGAACAATCGATAAAAGATTATCATATTATTAACGATGTGTACCAACCGGTTTTAAATCCGCATGAAAAAGGTTCAGTAGAACACTTATTATATGCCAAAAATTGGGTAGATACTGTACAATGGCATTATGAAGATATTGTTCGTGATCCAAATATTGATCCCGTTGCGGCGTTAGATTTAAAACGTAAAATTGATGCTTCTAACCAAGTTAGAACAGATATGGTTGAATATATTGACGGGTATTTTTTACAGAAATATGCTCATGTTCAAGTGAAACCAAATGCAAGAATTAATACGGAAAGTCCTGCTTGGGCAATTGATAGATTGTCAATTTTAGCTTTGAAGATTTACCACATGAACGAAGAGGCAACTCGTGAAGAAGCAACTGCAGAACACAGAGCCAAATGTCAGGAAAAATTGAATGTATTGTTAGATCAAAAAAACGATATGTTTATTTCAATTAGTCAATTAGTGGAAGATATTGAAAACGGCGACAAGTTCATGAAAGTTTACAAACAAATGAAAATGTACAACGACGAGGATTTGAACCCAGTTTTGTATCAAAATAAAAAATAAATGTTATCACACATTTTAGTTATCAGGCTTTCAGCTATGGGTGATGTCGCTATGACAGTTCCTGTGTTGAAAGCTTTTTCTTTGCAATATCCCAACGTAAAAATGACGGTAGTTTCTCGACCATTTTTTAAACCTTTTTTCGATGATATTGAAAACGTAACTTTCTTTGCGATTGATTTAAAAGAAAGACACAAAGGGTTTCCAGGTTTGTTGCGTTTGTTTTCCGATTTACGAAAATTGAATATTGATGCGGTAGCCGATTTACACAATGTGTTACGCTCGAAAGTCGTAAGAACATTATTTGCTTTAGCAGGAAAAAAAGTAGCGGCTACAGATAAAGGTCGACAAGATAAAAAAGAACTAACGAAGTTAGCCATCAAAACCATTTCTCCAACCAAATCAATGTTTGCCAGACATGGTGAAACATTTGAAAAATTAGGATTTCCTTTAAGTTTAGAAAAGCCAAAATTTCCTGAAAAAGCTAATTTATCAGAAGAAATAATCACAATCACTGGGAAAAAAGAAGGAAATTGGATTGGAATCGCACCTTTCGCACAATATGAAAGTAAAGTGTATCCATTAGATTTAATGCAAGATGTTATTGACGAGTTGGCTAAAAACATGTCTAATAAAATCTTCTTATTTGGTGGTGGAAATGAAGAAATTAAGAAGCTAAAACAATTGAAAAATACTTATGAAAATGTACTTGTTTTAGCAGGAAAAACAAACTTAAAAGAAGAATTAGCAGTCATTTCCAATTTGAATATAATGCTTTCTATGGATTCTGGAAACGCACATATTGCGGCAATGTTGGGCGTAAAAGTCATTACACTTTGGGGCGCCACACATCCGTTTGCTGGATTTAAACCGTTCCATCAACCAGATGATTTTTGTATTACTTCCGATAGAGCACAATATCCGTTTTTACCGACATCAGTTTATGGAAATAAAAAAGTGGAAGGTTATGAAAATGTGATGCGAAGTATTTTGCCAGAAACGGTTCTAAGTAAAATCAATTCAGTTTTATAAAAAAATTAAGCATAAAGTTTGTCATGCTGAAAGCATCTCAATTCTATTTTTATTTATTTGAATAGCCGCTTTCAGCGTGACAAACTTTGCGTGTAAAGTTTAACTAAATATTATCAAAATCAACTTTGATTTCAGCTGATGTTGGTATAGCCTGACAAGCTAAAACCAATCCTTCTGCTACTTCGTTGTCTGTTAAAATTTGGTTTTTATTCATCACCGCGCTTCCTTCCGTAACACGACAAATACAACTACTACAAATTCCACCTTGGCAAGAATAGGGCACATCTAAACCTTGTTTTAAAGCGGCTTCTAAAATGGTTTGTTTCTGACTCATTTCAAAAGTCACTTCATCAGAATCCACCAAAATAGAAATATTAGAATGACCATTTTGTCCAGTTGCAGCATTGCTTACTGGCGCTGGAGAAGTTCCAAATAATTCAAATTTGACATCTTTTTCAGCAACATTATTTTCAGTTAAAGTTGCCGAAACCACTTTAATCATTTCTTCTGGTCCACATAAATAGAACTTAGAAAATGTTTTATCAGCATGCTTATTTTTAATAACTGCGTTTACTACAGATTTGTCAATTCTTCCGAATAATTCACCTGTAACAGTAGCTTGACTGTATACAAAATGCACAAAAAATCTTCCTAAGTTTTTTAGTTGTAACGCGTGTAATTCATCATGAAAAATAGTTTCTGCTTCCGTTTTGTTTCCGTAAACCAAAACAAATGTACTGTTTGGCTCGTCTTCTAAAACACTTTTCGCAATAGATAAAACGGGTGTAATTCCGCTACCTGCAGCAAATGCCGCATAACTTTTTTGATGATCGTGTTTTCCTTCAAAAACAAATTTTCCTTCCGGAATACTTACTTCTAACAAATCGCCAATGGCTAAATTGTTATTGGCAAATTTTGAAAAAACGCCGCTTTTTACTTCTTTAACGGCAATTCTCATTTCGCCACTTTTCGGAGAAGAACAAATAGAATAGGCTCTACGAATTTCTTTTCCGTCTAAAGTCAGTTTTAAGGTAACATATTGTCCTGCAATAAATTGATATACCGCTTTTAATTCTTCAGGAATATTAAAAACAATTGAAACTGCACTTTTAGTTTCTCTTTTGATTTCCTTTATTGCTAATTTATAAAAATCCATATTTTGTATTTTATGTTGTAAATAATGCTCTTAATTCAGTTGCATCACTAGGTTTCATTTTTCCAGCTAAAACTAAACTCAATTGTTTTCTTCTAAGCGCTGCTTCAAAACGTTGCACTTCTAATTCCGTTTGCGGTTCAATTGGTGGAACCGGAACCGGGCTTCCAGTTTCGTCTACAGCAACAAAAGTATAAATCGCTTCGTTTGCTTTATGTTTAATTCCAGATTCTCTGTCTTCTGTCCAAACATCAATAAAAATTTCCATTGATGTAGAGAAAGTTCTTGAAACTTTTGCTTCAACGGTCACCACACTTCCTAATGGAATGGCTTTGTTAAAGGCTACGTGATTTACAGATGCGGTTACACAAATTCTACGAGAATGACGACGAGCAGTAATACTCGCGGCTCTATCCATACGTGCTAACAATTCTCCACCAAATAAATTATTTAATGGATTGGTTTCACCAGGTAATACTAAATCGGTTAATGTGGTAACTGAGTCTGAAGGATATTTGTTTTGCATTGTTTTTTTACAAAGATAATAACTCTGATTAAAAACAAGCCAAAAAAAAATCCCAAAATTGGGATTAGTCTATTAGTAACCAAGCATCGATGCTATCTTTTGCTTTTATTTTATGTTTTAAGCGCTGTGCTTCGCTTAAAGTAGCATAACTTCCGAAGGCAACTGGAATTAATCCGTATTTATTTTTTGTTAAGACATGTGCTTCAAAACCTTGAGAAAGTAATTGTTTCATGGCTTTGTTTGCGTTTTGCTCACTTCTGTAAGCACCAGCCACAACATGATATTTAGCATCTGGTTTTTCTTCCAAAGTTAAATCAACAGCTGCCATCGGATTGGGTAAAACAAAAGTGGCTTCTTGTAATTTCTGATTTACTTTTTCTTGAACTGATTTTTCCACTAAAATGGTTTTCTGATCAATTGTATAATCATAGTACATTTTATAACCATACGTTCCGCCAGTTGAAAGAACAACTACAGCTGCTGCGGCATATTTCAACCAATTGGTATTTGATTTGTGTTGAACTAATGGAATAACTGGAGTTTCATCTTCAACAACAACTTCTTCTAAAATTTCATTTTCAATAACTTCTTGAGCAATTGAAATCGTTTCTGTTGTAGTTTGAATTTGATTTTCTCTAATGATTTCTGGAGAATTAAAACCAGACAAACCAAAAGAATCCATTAAGTAATTGACAGAAGTGTTTGGTTTAAAAACGAAATTATTTTCAGAATTTGAAAAAACTTCACCAATATTTTCTAAGGTTAAAACTTCTTTGTTTTGCAATTTTTCTAACCAAAAAGTAACTTGTGTTTGAATTTTTACTAAAGCAGATTCGTAGCTAATTTTTTCTTGCAACGCAATATGATTAGCCAACAAACCGTCATTGGTTTTGATGTTCGAATTGAAAGAAATGACTTTTCTTGGTGGAACAAACGAATTATGACCTTCCGCAATTTGTGCCGATTGCCATTCGCTTAAAAAAGCACCAAAACCAGGAATGCTTACGCATTGGTATCGATACAATAATCCAGAAATGTATTTCTCTATTTTCATATCAGCAAAATTAATTATTCAAGCTCGAAAACAAAATTTTATCAACAAATTTTATTAACAATTTTGAAATTATTTTTCTTCGATTTGAGTATCAGTTCTAAATTAAGAAAAAATAAATATATTTGCGAAATATATTATACGCCATGTTACATACTGAATTATTACACGCACTCGCACTTTTAAAAGTGGACGGAATTGGTGATGTTGTTGCCAAAAAATTAATTACCCATTGTGGTTCTGCCCAAAACGTTTTTCAAACCAAGAAAAAAGCACTGTTAGCTATTGATGGTGTAGGCGAAATTCTCTACAAAAAATTACAAGAAAAATCGGTTTTTCAGTTGGCTGAGAATGAACTTCTTTTTATAGAAAAAGAAGACATTTCCTGTTTGTATTATTTAGATTCAAATTATCCAGAACGCTTGAAACATTGTATTGATGGTCCGGTTGTTTTGTTTCAATCTGGGAATATCAATTTAGAAAATAGAAAGCTAATTAACATTGTTGGAACGCGACAAATTACACCTTACGGAATTGAATTTACAAAAAAACTCATTGAAGATTTAGCGCCATTAAATCCAATTATCGTGAGCGGATTTGCTTATGGTGTGGACATTGTTGCCCATCAAGCCGCGATGGAAAACAACTTGCAAACCATTGGTATTTTAGCACACGGTTTGAACCAAATTTATCCAAAAACGCATAAAAAGTACATGGCTAAAATGGAACAAAATGGTGGTTTTATGACCGAATTTTGGAGCACTTCCAATCCAGATAGAGAAAATTTTGTGAAAAGAAATCGGATTGTAGCCGGAATGTGCGAAGCGACTATTGTTGTAGAAAGTGCGGAAAAAGGAGGTTCGTTAATTACAGCAAATATAGCTAACGATTATAACCGAGATGTTTTTGCAGTTCCAGGAAGAATCACAGATAAATTTAGTCAAGGTTGTAATAATTTGATCAAAACCCAACGGGCTCATTTATTGAATAGTGCGGCCGATTTGATTTATATTTTGAATTGGGATTTGGTTGATAAAGCAGTGAAACCCATCCAAAAACAACTGTTTGTTTCCTTAACGGAAGAAGAGCAAAAAATTTACGATTATCTTTTAACCAAAGAACAAGAACTTATGGACATCATTGCTTTAGATTGCGATTTCCCGATTTTTAAAATTTCTTCTTTATTATTGAATATGGAATTAAAAGGCGTAATCAGACCTTTACCAGGAAAATTGTTTGAAGCGGTGTAGAAATAAAAAGCAAGCTAACCCTGACTTATTTATATTAGTCGAGGTTAGCTTTATTTTGAAAATACAAACTTGTTATTTTTTGAATGTTTTTTTTAAAAACTTTATTATAAAATAAAGATAAAAACTACAAATAATAAAATTTGTAAAATAATTAAAATAGAATTTGTTTTTTCGATTTCTAAATGATTCTCCATATGGTAATGATAAGTTGGGATTTAAAGTTTTTTAATTATCTTCAATTACTATAATATTAATATTATTACATATTTCGTTATTAAAACTTAATTCTAAAATATAAAAAGTAGGACTTAACGAACCTTTAGAGCCAAGCGAATAATGCCATTTCCCTTCTTTTGTTTCCGAAGGCACACCTAAAAGGTTTTTAATGTTTGGCTTAGTTTTATTTAAAAGTAACTTATTTTCAACAATATCTTTTTTCATAGATAATCGACTTTTATAATTATTTTTAAACTCTACACTATTAAATTTAGTATGATTAGGAAAATAACTATCATAATTTGACATTAAAATTATTAATATGATAGTTAAAAAACCAGTTATAAAATAACTCAATACACCAGAAATTAAAACTGTCTTTAATTTTGAATATCTTTCTTTAAATCTTAAATAAAAAAATATAAATAAAGGAATATAGATACATAGACCTATAATTATGTTTACTGCCATTTTCATTGTTAATTATTTGTAGTTGTTAATAAAATATTTTTTATATAAACTAAATTACCCAAATATACATCGTTTAAAATAGAACTTTTTATCATTGAGTCACTAGTAGAAAACCCAAAACCATTATCTGATGTATTTTATCTTCCTTTTTGATTGTTATATAAATCCATAGTTTTAGGCAAGCCCGAAGAAAAAGCCTCGTGAGCATTTGTGAAAATTTTAGTTATATTAGGACCGAATTCTGCCGAGTCAAGCACATTCCAATATGCGTGCCTAAATGCATCAGCTTTTCCATCTTCAATTCCAGATGGTGGAAATGTTGTTGGATTATTTATTGTCAAACTATTTGCTTCGTCTAATGCTGTTGTAGAATTTTCAATATGTAATAGGGAATATGCTGGAAACATATTGAAAGCAAGCAGTTCAAATATATTAGGCACTTCAAAACTAACAAGTAAATTATTCCTGATAAATTCATCATCTTTCCACCACTCAAAAGGAAAATTTAAATTTTTACCCGGAAAATCATCTTCATCATAAACTGGATGTAGATTTAAAAAAAATTCATTCAACAATTCTTCAATAAAAACCACACTTTCTGGAGTTGGATTTTGTAATAAAGAAATAAAAATTTTATATTTTAAATGGTTTATTTCAGTTGAAGTTAAATTACTTGAACTTTGAGAAATAGTATTAAAAATTGATTCAATATTACTTAAGGTAAATATAACAGCATCTTTGTTTTCTTGTGTTAATCCGCCATTGTTTCTCATAAAATCTACAATATTTGGGTAAAACCAAAAATTATTAACAAGTAGATTTTTTAAGTTTGGAGGTAAAGTTCTTGTAAAAGCAGCAACTTGTGTTGCAAAAACAAATTGCTCATTATTAAGGTTTTCCTCACCTTCATATGGATTTGGTATGTAAATTCCATCGTACTCTCCAACACCTCCACCAGCACCTCCACCAGCAACAATTGTTTCATCATTACCGCCACCGCTAGAACCACCACCGCTAGAACCACCACAATAAACATAATATACAGATTCATCAACACAAAGCGAACACATATCACATGACCCACCTGCACATTGTCCTGTGCCAGTGCAATGAAAATTATATTGTGTCACTTCACAAAAACCAGACATTGTTTCAACGGGATATTCACTATTATAAACCATTTCCGATCTTTGAAGTTTTGATTCTCCCACCTCTATATTAGTTTTTTCTGTATTTAAAAAAATAATTTCATTCTATTCTGCCCCATTTTTTTCATAAACCAAATTGTAATACTCATTTGATTCTAGATGTTCAAACATTGGATAAATTTTGAAAGAGTACGTTATTTCATTGGTTGAACTAGTATGTTTTAAAACTTTTGTTGTATCTATTAAAAATTGAAAATCTGAAACCCTAGAACTTTCACTACTAATATTTATTGACTTAAAAGATTCGAAGTTTTTTAGTTTTGTTTCATTTTTAAATTGTTTGAAAGAAACTTGATTTTTATTTACATTGTGATTATGAAAATGTCCATCAAAATGCTCTTCACTACAACTAACTAATATTAGCGAAATTATTAAGAACAGAAATTGTTTAATCTTTTTTAAGTTGTTTTTCATAAATTTTGTTTAAAATAGTAAATATCTTACAGACAGCAAACCTGACAAAATACAAGTAATAAATTTTACGTTTTTCCCGTAAAAAAGGTTAATTGATTTATGTGTAAAAACTTAAAGCGGTGTAAAAATAAAAAAGCCGACTGAAAAGTCGGCTCTACATTTATTAATGGTTTTTACATAAACCCTAATTTCTCTCTTACTCTTTTTAAAACACCATCAGCGACTTTACCTGCTTTTGCAGCGCCTTCAAAAAGTAATTTATCTACTTCTTCTAAGTTGTTGATGTAGTGGTTGTATGTTGAACGTTCTGTTTTAAATTTCTCTGCAATTAAATCATACAATTCTTGTTTCGCATGTCCGAAACCATAATTTCCAGCTACATATTTAGCTTTCAATTGTGCCGTTTGTTCTTCTGAACCTAGTAATTTATATAAGCCAAAAACATTACACGTATCTGGGTTTTTTGGTTCTTCTAAAGGTGTGCTATCGGTTTCTATACTTTTAATTTGCTTCAATAAGGCTTTATCGTCTAAGAAAATATTGATGAAGTTATTACGAGATTTACTCATTTTTTGTCCGTCAGTTCCAGGAATCAACATGGTGTCTTCGCTCGTTTTTCCTTCTGGTAGTACGAACGTTTCACCCATCTGATGATTGAAACGAGAAGCGACATCACGCGTAATTTCGATATGTTGCATTTGGTCTTTTCCAACAGGAACAATATTGGCATCGTACAATAAAATATCTGCAGCCATTAACATTGGATACGTAAATAAACCAGCGTTTACATCATCCAATCTATCCGCTTTATCTTTAAAAGAATGCGCTAACGTCAAACGTTGAAAAGGAAAGAAACAACTTAAATACCAAGATAATTCGGCAGTTTGTGGCACATCCGATTGTCTGTAAAAAACCACTTTATTGGTATCTAATCCGCACGCTAACCACGCTGCAGCTGTGCTATACGTATTTTGTTTTAATTCTTCACCGTTTTTAATTTGCGTAATAGAATGTAAGTCGGCGATAAATAAAAACGATTCATTTGCAGGATTATTTGCCATTTCGATAGCAGGAATAATTGCACCTAATAAATTTCCTAAATGTGGTGTTCCTGTACTTTGAACGCCTGTTAATATTTTTGCCATTTTGTTACTTGTTTCTGCAAATGTAAGTTTTTAAGTAAAAAGAGCAAAGTAAAAAGAGTAAAGTAAAAAGTAAAAAATGAATAAGTTTTGAAAACAGAAATTTTCTATTTTAACCCCAATTACTTCGTCAGTTCGCTTCGCTCGTGTGCAGTGGCATCCTGTTACAAATTGCTATTTAAAAAGCAATTTGTAACAGATATAGCGGAAAGCGGGTGAGTTTTTGTTTTGAAATGTTATATTTGTGTTTCTAAAAAATAAAAATGAAAGTATTTCAATATCCGTTTTGGTTGCTCTATAGAATTTGGTTTTACATTTTAATGTTAGTGCCAATAATTGTATTATTTCCATTTATTTTTGTGACCATTTTAAGCGAAAAAACATATCCTTTATTTTTTAAAATTGCGCGTCTTTGGGCCAAAGTGATTTTAATTGGAATGGGTTTTAGATATTCGATTGAAGGTGATGAAATTTTTGAAGACGGCAAAAGCTATATGTTAGTGGCCAATCATACTTCGATGACGGATATTATGTTGATGTTAATTGCCGTGAAAAATCATCCGTTTGTGTTTGTGGGGAAAAAAGAATTGGTTAAAATTCCGATTTTTGGATTTATTTATAAGCGTGTTTGCATTTTGGTCGATAGAAAAAGCAGCAAAAGCAGGTACGAAGTTTTTGAACGCGCACAAAAAAGAATTCAACAAGGTTTAAGTATTTGTATTTTTCCAGAAGGCGGCGTGCCCGACGAAAGTATTTTGTTAGATGAATTTAAAGATGGTGCTTTCCGAATTGCGATTGAACATCAATTACCAATTGTTCCGATGACTTTTTTCGACAATAAAAAACGATTTTCCTATACTTTTTTTAGTGGAACTCCAGGAAAAATGCGAGCTATTATTCATCCACCGATTGAAACAAAAGGCAAATTAATGGAAGAAAGACATCATATAAAAGACGAAGTGCGAAAAATCATTTTAGCCGATTTAGAAAACGACAATAAGTAAACAATCCTTCTTTCTCCCTCTCTTTTGGAGAGGGTTGGGGTGAGGCAATAAAAAAGCACCATTTGGGTGGCGCTTTTCCAGCTTCAAACTTTAGTAGATAAAGTATTGAAACAACTTAACTAATTTGTATATAACTAACTTTAAAATTTGTAGCTAATTCCGGTATTTACACCAATAACATAAGGCGTAAAATCTTCGGAGTTTTTATTAAACGTATTGATTTGATATTTCAATGTTGGTTCTAAATTTAATTGGAAATTTTTCATAAAACTATAACTAAAACCTAATCCGAAATTACTACTAAAATGCACATTGTTTAAGTTGGAAGCTTTTCCAATTTGAATGTTTCCATCATTCGAATCAATAGAAACCACATTTTCAGTTAAAAATAACGTACTCATTCCGCCTTTTATGGCTACACCAAATTTTTTGTTTAGAATGGCATAAGACATTTCTACTGGTACTTCAATATATTGTGTTCTTTGATTTAAAGTTCCTAAGTTTTCATTTGATTGTAAAAATTGACTTTCAATTTCAGTTCTAGAAATTTCTTTTTCATTTCTTAAAGCTAAATATTTACCATTTGAATTTCGTTCAATATTGGTGTTGGCAATTCTTGATTGGTCTTCAAAAGTTGAATAGAAAGCAATATTTTCGGTATCATAATCTAAGTTTAAATTGCTAATTCCCGTTTTTATAGACAAGCGTTTGTTTAAATTATAAGCGATACCTACACCATAACTCGTAGAATTATTAAAGGTTTTTTCGTTAGAAGCGAATTCATCCGAAATTGGCGAACCACTAGCAAAAGAATTGAAGAAAATAGGCGAAACATAACTGTTTACAGCCCATTTACTCCATTTCTCTTTTTCATCAGCAACTTTTTTTGTCTCTTTTTCACGAAGCAATTTTTCCATTGGGTTTTCCTCAATTGTAGTTGTTGCTAATGCTGTTGTATCTATTTTTATTTCTTCAACGGCCACAATAGCTGTTGAATTTTGATTTGAATTTTGCAAACCATTTTCTACTATAACACCAGCATTATTTTTTGATGTGGTATTAGAAGCATCGAATTTATTTACATCTATTAAACCAGAATTCGAATCGGTATTTTTAGAAGTATTTTGTTTGATATCCGAGTTTAAATTCGCAATTCCAGTATTAGAATCGTTATTTTTAGTGGTGTTGAATTTATTAGCCGAATTTAAATCTGCAATACCAGAATTTGAAATAGTGTTATTTGATGTATTAAAATCAACAATTCCAGAATTAGAAGTGTTTGATTTTAAGTTGTTTTTATTTGATTTGGTTGTATTATTTTGATGACTTGCAATTCCTGAATTAGAAGTAGTATTAAATACTTTATTCTTTTTAAAGGTGTTTTGATTATTTTGTTTTTTACGATTTGAAACTAAATTATTGTTTAATTTATTTGTGTTTGAATTTTGTAACGAACCTTTATTTGATTTAGAATCAGTTTGAGAATCAGAAACCGAATTGGTTGTATTATGATTTACATATGAACCAGATTTAGAATTACTTTCCGTTTCATTAATAAATGTTGAATTGGAATTATTTTGATTTTTGCTAGACTCAGAATTGGATTCTGAAGTAGTATTTTTATTATTTCCAATATTCTGATTGGTGTTGTTATCTTTATTTGAATCAGAATTAACAATAGTATTAGTAGTGTTATTAATTGTATTGATTTTGTTAGAGTCGTTGTTAGTTGTAAAAAAAACAACGGAAACAATTGCCACAAATGAAGCAGCAATTCCAGCGGTTTTAAACCAAAACGGAATAACTCTTCTTTTTTTCTCTTTTGGATTTAATTTCTCTTGAATGTTTTCCCAAACAAAGTCTGGTGGGGAAACTTCAAAATCTTTAAATTTTTCCTGAAAAAGACGTTCTATATTTTTATTTTCTTTCATTTGTTTTTGAAAATACGGTATTATAATTTTGTATTTTTTCTTTTAAAATCATCTTTGCTCTTGCCAAGTTAGATTTAGATGTGCCATCTGTTATTTCTAACATTTCTGCAATTTCTTTATGCGAATAGCCATCAACTACATATAAATTAAAAACCAATCGATAGCGATCTGGTAATTCTTGGATAATTTTTAATAGAAATTCCATAGTCATGGATTCGTCGTCAATTTCAACTTCTTCCTCACTTGGAATATTATCTGAAACCACTTCTAAAAACATGCCTTGTTTTCTATATTGTTGCAAAACATAATTAACAACTAATCTTTTTGCCCAACCTTCAAAAGAACCATTTCCATTAAATTGTTTTAATTTATCAAAAATAATTAAAAAACTTTCTTGTAAATTATCTTGCGCTTCTTCATAATTCCTCGAATACTTTAAACTAACCGCAAACAATTTTGGAGCTAAAAGCTTGTATAACTGTTCTTGAGCCTGAGTATTGTTTTTCTTACATTCATGTAAAAGCTTTTCAATCATCAGTTATATTTATTGTACGTCTACAGATATTTCTTCAAAAATATTATCTCCAGCCGCGTCTCTTCCTTTCCAAAACTTAAATAAATAAGTTCCTACCTCTGTTGGTTTGAATTGTAATTTTTGTTCTAATATTTGATTTGTTAGAGCTGCACAATCATTTTTTTCTAGTACATAACTTTCTACTGCTACAGTTCTTGTGAAATCTTCTTTTCCATAATAAAACCCATTAAACCCATGACAAGTTGTAGGTCTTAAAAATTTAACAATGATTTCATTTTCTACATTCACGTTAAATTCAATTGGCATTACAACCGTATCTATTGGTAATAATTCAAAATGAACTTTCGGTTCATCACTCTCAGGAGAACAAGAAACCACCAATAAAAAAATTCCAATAAGTGCTAATATTTTTTTCATTTTATACTTCGTTTTACTTTTATAGATGCAAAAATTACAAAAAGGTTGCGTCATATTCAAAAAAAAATCACCCAAAAGGATGATTTTTAATTTATTATGCGTTTTGTTCTTTTAATAACTCTTTAATTTTAACTTCTAATTCATCCATTAATTCTGGATTATCTTTAATTAATTGTTTTACAGAATCTCTTCCTTGACCTAATTTGGTTTCCCCATAACTAAACCAAGAACCGCTTTTCTTTATAATTTCAAAATCAACTGCTAAGTCTAAAACCTCACCAACTTTAGAAACGCCTTCTCCATACATGATGTCAAATTCGCAAGTTCTAAAAGGTGGTGCTACTTTGTTTTTAACAATTTTTACTTTTGTTCTATTTCCGATAACATTATCTCCATCTTTAATTTGCGATGAACGTCTGATATCAATTCTAATAGAAGCATAAAATTTTAAAGCATTTCCTCCAGTTGTCGTTTCCGGACTTCCGAACATTACTCCAATTTTATCTCTCAACTGATTGATAAAAAATACCGTACATTTTGTTTTATGAATCGTTCCAGTTAATTTTCTTAAGGCTTGTGACATCAAACGAGCGTGTAATCCCATTTTGCTATCACCCATATCACCTTCAATTTCACTTTTTGGTGTTAAAGCCGCAACCGAGTCAATAACTACAATATCTACCGCTCCAGAACGAATTAAACTTTCAGCAATTTCTAATGCTTGTTCTCCATTATCTGGTTGAGAAATAATTAAATTATCAATATCAATTCCTAATTTTTCAGCATAAAAACGGTCAAATGCATGTTCAGCATCAATAAAAGCGGCAATTCCACCTGCTTTTTGTGCTTCTGCTATGGCGTGTAAAGTTAAGGTTGTTTTACCAGAAGATTCTGGTCCGTAAATTTCAATAATTCTTCCTTTCGGATATCCATTTACTCCTAATGCAATGTCTACACCTAAAGATCCTGATGAAATGGTTTCAACTTCTTCTACTGCAGAATCTCCCATTTTCATTACAGTTCCTTTACCGTAAGTTTTGTCTAATTTGTCTAATGTTAGTTGTAAGGCTTTTAATTTTGCTTCTTTTTCCGTGCTCATAATAATAAATTTTTCGTAAAAATACAGAATTTTTTAATCGGAACAAACATTGTTAATATGTTTTGTGATTTTCTAAAAAATTATAACTTTGCAGTCGAATTCTTCCATTTAGAGTTCTGTAGAGATGCGATTTATCGCGTCTCATTTATATAGACGCGATAAATCGCGTCTCTAACCTTAAAATGTTTATAGCATGCAACTGTATAACACCTTAAGCGCAGAAGAAAGAGCCAAGTTAATTGATCAAGCAGGTCAAAGACTAACGCTATCTTTTTATGCGTATGCCAAAATTGAAAACCCAACACAATTTAGAAACGACTTATTTCTGAAATGGAATAAACTAGATGCTTTAGGCCGAATTTATGTCGCAACCGAAGGAATTAATGCGCAAATGTCTGTGCCTGCAGAAAATATCGATGCTTTTAGAGAAACGCTTGAAAAGTACGATTTCATGAAAGGTATTCGTTTGAATATTGCCGTGGAACACGACGATCATTCTTTCTTAAAGTTAACAATTAAGGTGCGAAATAAAATTGTTGCCGATGGTTTAAATGATGCAACTTTTGATGTAACGAATAAAGGAGTGCATTTAAATGCTAGAGAATTTAATGCGATTTTAGATGACCCAAATACGATTGTGGTTGATTTCAGAAATCATTATGAAAGTGAAGTTGGACGTTTTACTGGTGCGATTACGCCAGATGTAGAAACGTTCCGTGAAAGTTTGCCAATTATTAATGAGCAATTAAAAGATTTCAAAGAAGATAAAAATTTAGTGATGTATTGCACAGGCGGAATTCGTTGTGAAAAAGCGTCTGCATACTACAAACATCAAGGTTTTAAAAACGTTTTTCAATTAGAAGGTGGAATTATCAATTATGCCAAACAAATAAAAGAAGAAGGTTTAGAAAGTAAATTTATTGGAAAAAATTTCGTTTTCGATCATCGTTTGGGTGAAAGAATTACGGATGATATTATTGCGCAATGTCATCAATGTGGTGAACCTTGTGATACACACGTAAATTGTGCGAACGAAGCGTGTCATTTATTGTTTATTCAGTGCGATTCTTGTGCCGAAAAAATGGAAAGTTGTTGTTCTACAACTTGTGTAGAAACCATTTATTTGCCGTTAGAAGAACAAGAAAAATTAAGAAAAGGCGTTAAAAACGGAAATATGATTTTTCAAAAAGGGAAATCTCCAGATTTAAAATTCAAACAAAATTCAGAAAGAAATATTTTTGAAGAATTAGCTCAAATACCAGTAAAAGTTTCTGCAGTGACTCAAATCAGAAAAAGAAAAATTGCTACAGAAAGAAAGTTATATATCGGAAAAGGACAACATTATTTTTCAAAAGCACAAGTCGGTCAATTTCTAATCGAAAAAGAAGAATTAAAAACTGGTGATACCATTTATATCATAGGACCAACTACTGGAAATCAAAAAATAGAAGTAGGTGCCATGTTCGTAAATGGAGCGGAAAATACTATTGCAAAAACGGGCGATAAAGTCACTTTTGTAGTACCTTTTAAAATCAGAGAATCGGATAAAATTTATAAAATATAAATCGAAATTCATAAGAAAATGAAACCTGTTGCGTTAGTATTATGCAGCAGGTTTTTTTGTTTGTAAAAACTTAAAAAACCATAACAATATTTTAAGGTAAAAAATGCTATCTTTACCCTCAAAACAAATTTTGAAAAGTAATCCGACTTTCGGATGATCAATATATATAATTATGGCATGTACAAGTTGTTCAACTTCCGATGGTGGTGCACCAAAGGGGTGTAAAAATAATGGGACTTGCGGCACCGATAGCTGCAACAAATTAACTGTTTTCGATTGGTTAGCAAATATGACTCTTCCTGGCGGACAAGCGCCTTTTGATTGCGTAGAAGTTAGATTTAAAAACGGAAGAAAAGAGTTTTTTAGAAATACCGAAAAATTAACTTTAAGCATTGGCGATGTGGTGGCTACTGAAGCACAATCTGGTCATGATGTAGGTTTAGTGTCTTTAACGGGTGAATTAGTTCGTGTTCAAATGAACAAGAAAAACGTAAAAGATAATGCTGAAGTACCTAAAGTTTACCGAAAAGCGACTCAAAAAGACATCGATATTTGGCATGGCGTAAGAAATAAAGAAGACGCTATTCAGGTTAGAGCTCGTGAAATTGCAATTGCAATAAAATTAGAAATGAAAATTTCTGATATCGAATTTCAAGGTGATGGTTCAAAAGCGACGTTCTATTACACAGCAAATGACCGTGTCGATTTTCGTCAGTTAATTAAAGAATATGCGGGTGAATTTAAAATCCGTGTAGAAATGAAACAAGTTGGTTTCCGTCAGGAAGCAGCTCGTTTAGGAGGAATTGGTTCTTGCGGACGCGAATTATGTTGTTCTTCTTGGTTAACAGATTTTAGAAGCGTAAATACTTCGGCAGCGAGATACCAACAATTATCATTAAATCCTCAAAAATTAGCAGGACAATGTGGTAAACTAAAATGTTGTTTAAATTACGAATTAGACACGTATTTAGATGCACTAAAAGGTTTGCCAGATATGGACACTAAATTGCTTACAGATAAAGGTGATGCATATTGCCAAAAAATTGATATTTTCAAAAATTTAATGTGGTTTTCATACGCGAATGCGCCAGCTCATTGGCACACCATTAAAGCAGATAAAGCCAAAGAAATTGTGGCCTTAAACAAACAAGGTAAAAAAATTGCTCAACTAGAAGATTATGTAGAAGAAATTTCTGCAGTAAATATTGAGAAAAAATTCGAAAATGTAGTCGGTCAAGATAGTTTAACACGATTTGATCAACCTAAGAAAAAATCAAACAATAATAACAAAAGAAAAAAGAAACCATTTAAGAAAAATGAATAATAATTTTTTTAAAGCACTAAGTTTTGCCTTGCTTTTTGTTGTAGTTTCTTGCGATAAAAGTCAAGTTTTCGACGAGTATAAAGAATTTGATGGCACTTGGAAAAAGAATAAAAAAGCAAGTTTCACTTTCGAACAAAAAGACACGACTGCGGTGTATAATTTGTTTTTAAATGTGAGAAACAATAACGAGTATCCATACAATAACTTGTTTTTAATTGTGTCTTTAAACCAACCTGATGGAAAAGTTTTAGTGGACACTTTAGAATACCAAATGGCAAATCCAGATGGAACTTTAATGGGAACTGGTTTTTCAGACATTAAAGAAAGTAAATTGTGGTATAAAGAAAATTTCAGCTTTGCAAAAGCAGGAAAATATACTTTAGATGTGGAACACGCCGTGAGACAAACTGGAAAAGTGCAAGGTGTTCAGGATTTAATTGGAATTACAGAATTAGGTTTAAGAATTGAAAAAAGAAAATAAATAAGCAGCATATGGCAACTACTAGCACCCAAGTCAATTATTCAGATTACGTAAGAAAATTTTGGAAATTATTCTGCTACACTTTTGGTGGTGTTTTATTATTTTTTCTTTTAGCATCGTGGGGATTTTTTGGAAAAATGCCTTCGTTTGACGAATTAGAAAATCCAGATACGAATATCGCGACAGAAATTATTTCTTCTGATGGCGTAACTTTAGGTAAATTTTATAAAGAAAACAGAACGCCAGTAAAATATCAAGAATTACCAAAACATTTAGTGGATGCTTTAGTCGCTACAGAAGATGAGCGTTTTTACGAACATTCTGGTGTAGATGCAAGAGGAACGTTAAGAGCCATTTCAAGTTTAGGTAGAAGTGGTGGAGCAAGTACAATTACGCAACAGTTGGCCAAAAACTTATTTCACGGTGAAGGTTCACGTTTTTTACCATTTCGTATCATTCAAAAATGTAAAGAGTGGATTATTGCAACCAAACTAGAAAGACAATATACCAAACAAGAAATCATCGCTTTATATTTAAACAAAGTCGATTTTGTAAATAGTGCTGTCGGAATTCGTTCCGCTTCAAAAATTTATATGGGTAAAGAACCTAAAGACTTAACTTTAGAAGAAAGTGCTTTGTTTGTTGGGATGTTGAAAAACCCAGCTTTATTCAATCCAACGAAAGAAAAAAGAAAAGAAAAAGTTTTAAATAGAAGAAATACGGTTTTAGACCAAATGGTAAAAAACAAGTATTTATCTGAAGCTAAAGCTGAGCAACTTAAGAAAATGCCAGTAAAAATAAACTTCAAACCTGAAAGTCACGCGGAAGGAACGGCAACATATTTTAGAGAATACCTACGTGAAAGTTTAAAACCAATCATCAAAGCGATTGAAGAAGATAAAGGCGAAGAAATTGATTTGTATACTGCAGGTTTAAAAATTTATACGACTGTCGATTCTCGTATGCAACAATATGCTGAAGAAGCAGTAGAAGAACATTTGTCTAATTTACAACCAGAATTTAATCGCAGACAAAAAGACAATCCAACAGCTCCCTTTTTAGATATTACACCAGAAGAAACTCAGAAAATCATGAATCAAGCCATGAAAAATTCAGAGAGATGGCGTATTATGAGCATCAACGGAAAATCGGATGCCGAAATTAAACAATCTTTTGAAGTGGCTACCAAAATGAAAATTTTCACTTGGAAAGGAGAAAGAGATACGATTATGAAACCTATTGATTCTATACTTTATTACAAACATTTTTTACAAACCGGAATGATGGCTATGGAACCACAAACGGGTCATGTGAAAGCTTGGGTGGGTGGAATTAATTATAAATATTTCCAATACGATCACGTGGGTCAAGGAGCGCGTCAAGTAGGTTCTACTTTTAAACCATTTGTATACGCTACTGCCATTGACAGATTAGGAAAATCGCCTTGTGATTTGATTATGGATTCGCCATTTACCATTTTAAAAGGAGACAACAACGATAAAGATTGGTCGCCAAATAATTCAGATGGAAAATTCCGTGGATTGGTTTCTATGAAAAAAGCATTAGCGAATTCTATTAATACGGTTTCGGCTCGTTTAATTGACGAAGTGGGTGCGCCAGCCGTTGTGGAAATGGCTAAAAATTTAGGTGTATCTTCAGATATTCCGAATCGTCCAGCAATTGCCTTAGGAGCTGTAGAAATTACAGTAGAAGAAATGGTGGCGGCTTTTAGTACATTCGCGAACGAAGGTGTGTATATCAAACCACAATTAATCACGAAAATTGAAGATAAAAACGGAGTGATAATCTACCAAGGTGTAGAAGAATCTCATGATGTGGTAAATAAAGATGTGGCGTATTCAATTATTAAATTAATGGAAGGTGTTACCGAATCAGGTACAGGTTCTCGTTTACGTTGGGCGGCTTCGGCTCCATCAAATTACTTAACGGGTGTTCCTTATAATATTAAAGGACCAGTTGCTGGAAAAACAGGAACTTCACAAAACAATTCAGATGGATGGTTTATAGGTATGGTTCCCAATTTAGCTGCTGGAGTTTGGGTTGGAAACGAAGATCGTTCCGCGCATTTCAAAAGTACAAATATGGGACAAGGTGCTACAACGGCCTTACCAATTTACGGAATTTTTATGCGAAAATGTTTAGCAGATCCAACACTAAATGTTTCACAACAGCCATTTAAAAGACCAGCAAATATGTCTATTAAAGTAGATTGTGGACCAGAACCGAAAGCCGTTGTAGATTCAACAGCAGTAGATTCATTAGCAGTTCCAGTTGATGCACAACCAGATACAGAAGATTTAGACGGACTATAATTTATATTATGATTTCAAGAAAAGTAAACAACGTACAAGAAGCGCTTGAAGGAATTCAAGACGGACAAACAATTATGCTAGGAGGTTTCGGACTTTGTGGCATTCCAGAAAACAGTATTGCAGAATTAGTAAAAAAAAATGTAACTGATTTAACTTGCATTTCAAACAATGCAGGTGTGGACGATTTTGGTTTAGGATTACTATTGCAAAAACGTCAAATTAAGAAAATGATTTCTTCTTATGTAGGTGAAAATGCCGAATTCGAACGTCAAATGCTTTCAGGAGAATTAGATGTAGAATTAACACCACAAGGAACTTTAGCAGAAAAATGTCGTGCCGCTCAAGCCGGAATTCCTGCGTTTTTTACACCAGCTGGTTTCGGAACTGAAGTTGCTGAAGGTAAAGAAACTCGCGAATTTAATGGGAAAATGCACGTGATGGAATTGGCTTATAAAGCTGATTTTTCTATAGTAAAAGCTTGGAAAGGTGACGAAGCAGGAAATCTTATTTTCAAAGGAACGGCTCGTAATTTTAATGCTTGTATGGCAGGTGCTGCAAAAATCACTATTGCTGAGGTAGAAGAATTAGTACCAGCAGGAACTTTAAATCCAAACGAAATTCACATTCCAGGAATTATGGTTAACCGTATTTTCCAAGGTGAGAAATTTGAAAAAAGAATTGAACAAAGAACAGTTAGAGTTAAAAAATAACTCAATTAGAATTTTCAATGATAAAAGTTTCTACATATAAAAACGAATATGCCAAAGCTTTCAAGGATTTAAATATTGCTTGGTTAGAAAAATATTTTACTCCAGAACCTTATGATATTGAGGTGTTATCAAATCCTCAGCAATATATTATAGATAAAGGTGGAGATATTTATTTTGTTTTGGAAAATAATATTCCTGTAGGAACAGTTGCATTGATGTATAACGAGTACGGAGAACTTGAATTTACCAAAATGGCAGTTCACGAATCCGCACAAGGAAAAGGATTCGGAAAATTGTTAATGGAATGTTGTATAGAAAACGCTACTAAAATGGGAGCACAAGAATTAATTTTATACTCCAATACCAAGTTAATTCCAGCTATCCAATTGTATATCAAATCTGGCTTTATTGAAATTCCTGTGGAAAAATCTTCATATGAAAGATGCAATATAAAAATGACCAAAAAACTTTAAAAAAGTAAAAAATGTTATCAAAAGAAGATATAGCAAAAAGAATCGCACAAGAAGTTAAAGATGGTTTCTATGTAAATTTAGGAATCGGAATTCCAACTTTGGTTGCCAATTATGTTCGTACAGATATTTCAGTTGAATTTCAATCGGAAAATGGTGTTTTAGGAATGGGACCTTTTCCTTTTGAAGGAGAAGAAGATGCCGATATTATCAATGCAGGAAAACAAACGATTACTACATTGCCTGGAGCAAGTTTTTTTGATTCGGCATTTAGTTTCGGAATGATACGTGCGCAAAAAGTAGACTTAACGATTTTAGGAGCTATGGAAGTTTCTGAAAATGGAGATATTGCCAACTGGAAAATTCCAGGAAAAATGGTTAAAGGAATGGGTGGAGCTATGGATTTAGTCGCTTCTGCAGAAAACATTATCGTAGCGATGATGCACGTGAATAAAGCGGGAGAATCTAAAATTCTTAAAAAATGTTCGCTTCCATTAACAGGAGTTGGGTGTGTGAAAAAAGTGGTTACCGAATTAGCCGTTTTAGAAATTACTCCAAATGGTTTCAAATTATTAGAACGTGCTCCAGGAGTTTCGGTTGAAGAAATTATTCAATCTACTGAAGCTGAATTAATTATCGAAGGAGAAATTCCTGAAATGAATATCGAATAAGAAATCTTTTTTAAAAATATGTAGCATCTCGAAAGAGATGCTTTTTTTATGTCTTCATTTTTGTTACAAAAACAACATTATCATCTAATTAAGAATTGAATTTTAACAATTTTTACGGAAAATCCTTACCTTTTTTTTTGTCTTAGACCTAATTTTGAAAAAACTAGAAATAGTTTTGTTTATAAATCGCTTGTTATGAGTGAATTATAAAAAGAATAATTTTAAGTTTAAAAATCGATCTGACCAATTGATTTAATAATTAACCAACTAAAACAAATGTATTATTAACTAAAACTACTATTTTATGAAAAAAACATTATTGTCGATGTTATTGACAATGTTTTCCATTTTAATCAGTCAAGCACAAACCGATCGATTATGGACTGCAGTCAATCAAGAAACCTTAAAAAATCAAGAAAAATTAGAAAGAGGTTCTACTCCGAAAGCATTCAAGCTTTTTAACCTAAATTTTGCAGATTTCAAAACTGTTTTACAAAATGCTCCTTTGAGAGATTCTCAAACAGAATCCAACCTAATTGTTTCCTTTCCAGATGCTGAAGGAAAATTTCTAAAATACAAAGTCTTCGAATCTCCAGTAATGGAAAAAGGTTTAGCTTCTAGATATTCAGACATCAAATCATATGTTGGTCAAGGAATTGATGACAAAACAGCAACAATTCATTTTAGTGTAACATCATTTGGTTTGCACACCATGACACTATCAGGAAGTGCTGGAACAACCTACTTAGACACTTATACCAAAGATTTACAAAACTATATTGTTTATAAACGTTCAGATATTCAAACTTCTAGAATGTTTAGTTGTTTGGTTCAAGATGACCACGAAAGAAACGCAAATGAAAAACCTGCGCCAAATGTATTCAGAACTACAGATACAACCAAAAGAACATATAGGCTAGCAATGGCTTGTACTATTGAATATGCCGCATTTCATGTTAATGCAGCGGGTTTAAGTGGCGGAACTACTGCTCAGAAAAAAGCAGCTGTTTTAGCAGCAATGAATGTTACGATGACTCGTATTAATGGTATTTATGAAAGAGATTTAGCTGTAAGAATGAATCTTGTGGCGAACAACGATGCAATCATATTTATTACTTCGGATTCATTTTCAAACACTGATTCTAATGCTTTAATCAACGAAAGTCAATCTGTAATTGATGCCACAATCGGAAGTGCTAATTACGATATCGGTCACACTGTTAGTACAGGTGGTGGTGGTTTAGCACAATTAAATTCTCCTTGTTCTTCAAGTAAAGCGAGAGGAATTACAGGTCAAGGTTCGCCAGTAGGTGATCCTTTTGATGTAGATTATGTAGCTCACGAATTAGGACATCAATTTGGAGGTAATCATACACAAAATAATAATTGTAATCGTAGTTCAGTTGCTTCAATGGAACCAGGAAGCGGAAGTACAATTATGGGATATGCTGGAATTTGTGCTCCAAATGTGCAAAGTAATTCTGATGCGCATTTCCATTCTAGAAGTTTAGATGAGATGGCTGCATTTATAGCTGGAGCTGGAAACGGTTGTGCGGCTAAAACAGCAAGCGGAAATACGGCACCTACATCAAATGCTGGAGTCGATTTTACAATTCCTAAAGGAACTCCTTTTGTTTTAAAAGGTACCGGAACTGATGCTAATGGCGATGCGCTAACATATTGTTGGGAACAAATTAATCCTGAAGCTTCAACACAACCTCCAGTAGCAACGTCAACTTCAGGTCCGAATTTCAGATCGATTTCTCCTTCTACTTCTCCAGATAGATACATGCCAAATTTAGCAACAGTTATCGCTGGAAATACAGCTAATACTTGGGAAGTAGTTCCAAATGTTGCTAGAACAATGGATTTTTCTTTAACCATAAGAGATAACAGAGCTGGAGCTGGTCAACACGCTACAGACAATGTAAAAATTACAGTTAATGGAACAGCTGGTCCTTTCACAGTAAGTTCACCAAATACTGCGGTTTCTTATGCAGGAAATAGTTCACAAACCGTAACATGGAATGTTGCAGGAACTACTGCAAATGGAGTTAACGCGGCTAATGTTGATATCTTATTATCAACGGATGGTGGAAATACATATCCAGTTACATTACTTACTGCTACTCCAAATGATGGAACACAAGCAGTAACAATACCAAATACTCCTGGAACACAAAACAGAATTATGGTAAGAGGAAGCGGACATATTTTCTACGATATTTCAAATGCTAATTTTACTATTACTTCAGGTTCTTCTGATACAACAGCTCCAAGCGCACCTACTACTTTAGCGGCTTCTGGAACGACACAAACTACAACTAACTTAACTTGGGCAGCTTCAACTGATAACGTTGCAGTAACAGGTTACGATGTATATCAAGGTGCAGTTTTAAAAGCTACAGTAACAACTACTTCTTATGCAGTAACTGGTTTAACAGCTTCAACAGCTTATACTTTTTCAGTTAGAGCAAAAGATGCTGCTGGAAACGTTTCCGCTTCAAGTAATGTAGTTAATGTAACAACATTAGCACCGGCTTCAGATACAACAGCTCCATCGGCACCAACAAGTTTAACAGCTTCAGGAACGACTCAAACAACAACAAATTTATCATGGACAGCTTCTACTGATAATGTTGGAGTAACGGGTTACGATGTGTATCAAGGAACTACATTATTAGGAACTGTTTCAACAACTACATATAACGTAACAGGATTAACAGCTGCAACGGCTTATTCATTTTCTGTGAGAGCTAAAGACGCGGCAGGAAATATTTCGGCTTCAAGTAATGTGGTAAATGTAACAACATTGCCTATTGTTTCAGTTTACTGTATTTCACAAGGAAATAGTGTAAATGACGAATTAATCGGAAGAGTACAAATCGGAACAATCAATAACGCTTCTACAGGCGGAACTGGTTATACTGATTTCACGTCTATTTCAACGAATTTAACAAAAGGTGCCTCAACTACAATCACCATAACACCAACATGGACGGGTTCTGTTTATGCGGAAGGTTACGCGGTTTGGATTGACTATAATAACGATAAAGATTTTGCTGATGCAGGCGAATTGGTTTGGAGTAATCCAGCGGTTTCTACAACACCAGTTTCTGGAAGTTTTACAGTTCCAACAACAGCAACTACTGGTTCAACTAGAATGAGAGTATCAATGAGATACAACGCAATTCCAGTAGCATGTGGTGCTTTTGATTATGGCCAAGTGGAAGATTATACAGTTAATCTTGTAAATGCAACAACTGATACAACTGCACCAACTGCACCAACTAGTTTAACCGCTTCTGGAACAACACAAACTACAACCAATTTATCTTGGACAGCTTCAACGGATAACGTTGCAGTAACAGGTTACGATGTTTATAGAGGAGCTACTTTGGTAACAACCGTATCAGGAACAAGTTATACTGCAACTGGTTTAACAGCGGCTACGGCTTATACTTTTTCTGTAAGAGCGAAAGATGCGGCTGGAAATATTTCTGCATCTAGTAATGTGGTGAATGTTACAACATTATCAAACACAATTACTTATTGTGCTTCACAAGGAAATAGTGTTGCGGATGAGTTTATCGATTATGTTGCTATTGGCGGAATTGCTAACACAACTGGAGCCAACGCTGGTTATGGTAATTATACAAACTTGGTAGGAAATGTTCCTTATGGGTCAAATACAATTACCTACAGTGCTGGTTTTACAGGATCTGCTTATACAGAATTTTGGTCGGTGTGGATTGACTACAACAAAAATGGAACTTTCGAAACGACAGAACAAGTCGCAACAGGATCGTCTTCAAGTAGTGCTAATTTAACAAGTACGTTTACTGTGCCAACTTCTGCTTTAGCGGGAACAACTCGAATGAGAGTTTCTATGAAATATAACGCAGCGCCAACTGCCTGTGAAGCTTTTACTTATGGAGAAGTGGAAGATTATACGGTAAATATTGGTGCTTCAGCTAAACCACAATCTGAAATTGGAGAGCAAATAGGAAATGAATCATCTATTTTTGATTTAACTTTATACCCGAATCCTACACAAAACGAATTAAACATTGCAACTGCAGATGGTCGTGAAGTGTCGTACAGAATTGTAAATTACTTAGGTCAGGAAGTTAATAAAGGAAAATTTTCTACAAAAGAAAGTATAAACGTGAGCAACCTTGTTAACGGAATTTATATTTTTGAAATCAACGATGGTCAAAAAACAGTTACGAAGAAATTTGTGAAGAAATAATATCATTTTTAAATGAAGTAAAAAGGCGGAAGTATTTCCGCCTTTTTTTGTTTGTTATTTTGTTATAACAATAACATTATGAACATGTTATAGTATAAATTTTAACATTTTTTACGGAAAAACCATACTTCTCTTTTTGTCTTAGACCTAAATTTGAAATTGTAAGAAAAACATTAATTATAAAACACTTATTATGAGTGAATTATAAAAATGTTTCAGGTTACAATAAACCAAATTTAATAATCAATCTGGCCAATTGATTTAATTAATTTAACCAACTAAACTTATTTATTATGAAAAAAAAATTAAGAAACGTATTACTCTTAAGCATGCTCTCAAGCAGTTTTTTTATTAGTGCTCAGACTGAAAATGAGAGAAACAAAATAGTGAGTAGCTATAATAAAGTAGAATTAAGCAAATTATTAAATGAATTTGCTACAAAACAAAAAGAACAAAAAGCGGAAGCTATTGCATTTGCAAAAACAAACAATATTCCTGTTTTTGTAAAACTTGAAGACGGCGGTATTGCTGAACTTCAAAGAATTGATGATGGCAAACTTATTTATTACAGAACATTTAACGTCGCTGCAGCGAGATCTACTAGAGCAAATCATCTACATTCAGGTGGTAGTTTAGGATTAAATCTGAACGGACAAAACATGACTGCTTATGTTTGGGATGGTGGTCATGCCAGAGTAAGTCATCAAGAATATGATGGAACAGGAGGTACAAATAGAGTTACAATAGAAGATACTGCTTCAGAAGGCGGCACAAAACTAAACTTTCATGCTGCTCACGTAACAGGAACAATAACTGCTTCTGGTTTTACTGCGAATGCCAAAGGAATGGCACCACAATCTAAAGTGAAAGGATACATGTGGAATGATGATTTAGCTGAAGCTACTGCAGCTGCTGCTAACGGAATGTTACTATCCAACCATTCCTACGGTTATAGATCAGACCTAGTTTCAGATCAATATTTCGGGGCATACATACAAGATTCAAGAGATTGGGATAATTTATTATACAATGCACCTTATTATTTAATGGTTGTTGCTGCTGGTAATGATGGTTCAACTAATTATAATGGAGCACCATTAAATTCTAGTCTTCCTCAATATGACAAATTAACTGGTCATGCCGTTTCAAAAAACAATTTAGTTGTTGCAAATGCTAACGATGCGACAGTTGACAGTAATGGAAATTTAACAGCTACTCTTACAATCAATAGCAGCAGTAGTCAAGGACCTACAGATGATTTAAGAATAAAACCAGATATTACTGGAAATGGTACAGGTGTTTATTCATCATATGAAACTAGTGATTCTGCTTATGGATCGATTAGTGGGACTTCTATGGCTTCACCAAACGTGACTGGTACACTATTGTTATTACAACAACATCACAATAATCTGAAAGGATCATATATGCGTTCAGCAACATTAAAAGGTTTAGCTTGTCATACAGCTGATGATGCTGGAATAGCTGGACCAGATGCCGTTTTTGGATATGGACTTTTAAATGCAAAACGTGCCGCTCAAACGATTAGTCAAAATGGAAATCAAGCACTATTAAGTGAATTAACTCTTCAACCAGGTCAGACTTATACAGTAAACGTAAATAGTGATGGTGTAAATAAGTTAATCGCATCAATATGTTGGACAGATCCTGCTGGTGTAACTACAACTGCAACGAATTCAGCTACTGCAAAATTGATCAATGACTTAGATATTAGAATTTCAAAAGCAGGAACTACTTATTTGCCTTGGAGATTAACAGGAGTAAATACAAACGGATTAGGAGACAATACTAAAGATCCATTTGAAAGGGCTGAAGTTTCGGGAGCTTCTGGAACTTATACTATAACAATTACTCATAAAGGTGCTGCACTTACTGGTGGAAGTCAAAATTATTCTCTAGTAGTAACAGGTATTTCAACAGGAACTGCAGATTCAATTGCGCCATCTGCACCATCAAGTTTAACCGCATCTGGAACAACTCAAACTACTACAAACTTAACTTGGACAGCTTCAACTGATAACGTTGGGGTAACAGGATACGATGTGTATAGAGGAGCAACTTTAGTAACATCAGTAACAGGAACAACTTATACAGCATCAGGATTAACAGCTTCAACAGCGTATACTTTTTCAGTAAAAGCAAAAGATGCTGCTGGAAATATTTCTGCATCAAGCAATGTAGTAAATGTAACGACTTTAGCTCCAGCTGCTGATACCGTAGCACCAACAGCTCCAACAAGTTTAACAGCTTCTGGAACAACTCAAACTACTACTAACTTAACTTGGACAGCTTCAACGGATAATGTTGGCGTAACTGGATATGACGTTTATAGAGGAGCAACTTTAGTAACAACTGTAACAGGAACAAGTTATACAGCAACAGGTTTAACGGCTGCAACAGCGTATACTTTTTCTGTAAAAGCGAAAGATGCTGCTGGAAATATCTCTTCATCAAGTAATGTGGTAAATGTAACAACTTCATCTACATCACTTACTTATTGTGCTTCTCAAGGAAATAGCGTAGCAGATGAATTTATTGATTATGTGGCAATTGGCGGAATCGCAAATACAACTGGAGCAAATGCAGGCTATGGTAATTTCACTAACTTAGTTGGAAATGTTCCTTATGGTGCAAATACAATTACTTTAAGTGCCGGATTCACAGGATCTGCTTATACTGAATTCTGGGCGGTTTGGATAGATTACAATAAGAACGGAACTTTCGAAACAACTGAAAAAGCAGTATCTGGTTCTTCTTCAAGTAGTGGTTTATTGACAGCAAATTTCACAGTTCCAACATCAGCTTTAGCAGGAATAACAAGAATGAGAGTTTCTATGAAATACAATGCTGCTCAAACAGCTTGTGAAACTTTTGCTTACGGAGAAGTGGAAGATTATACGGTAAACATTGGAGGTTCTGCAATTGCATCAATTGAAAATGGCGTTCAAATAGCAAATGAATCTAATATATATGAATTTAATATTTATCCAAATCCAGTAGAGAACATATTGAATATTTCTTTACAGGATGAGAGAAAAACATCTTTCAAAATTTATAATTTAATGGGACAAGAAGTGAAAAGTGGAAACGTAAGTCAAACTGAAATCAATGTTTCTAATTTAAATTCTGGAATTTACATTTTTGAAATGAATGATGGTCAAAAAACCATCACAAAGAAATTCATTAAAAAATAATTTTTTAGTTAAGTTTATTAAAACGTCTCGAATTTCGAGGCGTTTTTTTATTCCATTAAGTTAAAGTAATTTTGCAAAAAAAATAAGCAATGAGTTTTCCAAAAGTAATTTTAAAAAAAGGTAAAGAAAAATCTATTCAACGTCGTCATCCATGGGTTTTTAGTGGTGCAGTTTATGCCGTTACACAAGAATTGAATGATGGAGAAATGGTTGATGTGGTCGATTCAGATCACAACCATTTAGGAACAGGATATTTCAGCGATAAAGGAAGTATTGTGGTTAGAATTTTGACTTTTGGAAGCGAAATTTTTTCTGAAACTTTTTGGAAAGACAAATTGCAATCGGCTTGGTATTTACGTGCGCAATTATTGGATTTTGAAGTTACGAATGCCTTTCGTGTAATCCACGGAGAAGGTGATGGAATTTCTGGATTAATCATCGATTATTACGATAAAAACTGGGTAATTCAAGCCCATTCAACTGGTGTTTTTCTTCAAATGAAAGAAATTGCTGAAGCGATACAAGCTAATTTTCCTGATTTTTGCGATACAATTTATTGTAAAAGTTCAGGAACACTTCCAAACACAGGAACCGATTATTTTTTATTCGGAACTAAAGCAGAAACCGTTGCGAAAGAAAACAGCATTTTATTTTCTGTAAATTGGGTAGAAGGACAAAAAACAGGTTTCTTTTTAGACCAGCGTGAAAATAGAAAATTATTGGGTGAATTTTCAAAAGGTAAAAAAGTCTTAAATACGTTTTGTTATACTGGTGGTTTTTCCATTTATGCGATGAACGCTGGAGCAGAATTAGTGACTTCGGTAGATATTTCTCAAAAAGCAGTGGATTTAGCGGCAAGTAATATGGAAATCAATTTTCCAAAAGCCAATCATACAGCAGTTGCAGATGATGTGTTTAATTTTATGAGAGAACACACACAACAATATGATGTGATTGTTTTAGACCCGCCAGCTTTCGCGAAAAGCATCAAAAGTAAACATACGGCAACTCAGGCCTACAAACGTTTAAATATAGCTGGTTTAAAAGCCTTAGCGCCCAACGGAATTTTATTCACGTTTTCTTGTTCGCAAGTTATAGATGATGTGTTGTTTTACAATACAGTTGCTGCCGCAGCTATCGAATCAGGAAGAAACATTAGAGTGTTACACAAATTAGGACAAGGTCCAGATCATCCCACAAACATTTATCATCCAGAAGGACATTACTTAAAAGGATTGGTTCTGTTTGTGGAGTAATAATTTAAACTCAAAAATTTATAAACACAAAAAAACCTGCATTAAATCTTGCAGGTTTTTTTTGTTTGTATTATTTAATATTATCTATTTAAAACTATTTTCTTAGTTGTTTTAGAAGTACCGTTTTCAACAGTAATCATATAAACACCATCTGACAAGTTTGAAAGATTGATATTGTCAACAGAACTATACATTTCTTTAGTAGAGATAATTCTTCCTTGAATGTCATAAAGTTTGATTGTTGATTTGTTATCTAAATTAGCAGTTCCTAAATCGATATTCAAAATTCCAGTTGTTGGATTTGGAAAGATTTTTAAACCTGATAAAACATTATCTTCAATAGAAAGTGGAGGAGTAATATTACAAACTATTAATTTAACTGAATTAATAGTACCACCATCGCCATTATATGGATCCGATACTGATAATAACCATGTTCCGTCTGCATTAAGACCATTTAAAGACGTTAACGTTTCAGAAGGCGATACATTTCCTGTTAAAGCTGGGTTACCAGAACAAACAGGTGCATTTCCATCATCATCAATCACACAATTAAGGTTATCGTTGTCTCCACATGGTTCATCTAAAAGCATAATTACAGGACTTCCAAGAGATGCTGGTCCAGTCAAAGTCACTTGCATATCTTGTATATAAGTATGTGAAATATTTAAGGCAATATTTAAATCTCCAATAGTTAATCCACCTGTTACTACAATTGGAACTGAGGCAAAAGCATTTGCTGTAGCAGCAATAGATGCATCAGAAAAATTAGTTGCTGAGAATTCGTTTCCACAAGTTAAAACACCGGTTTGAAAATTACGAATTGTTGCATCTGTAAGTACAGCAGCACCACATCTATTAGAAGGAGAAACTCTCCAGTAGTAATATGTTTGTTGCGTTAAATTTGAAATGATATATGAAGTTGTACTTATACTTGTATCTAAAATTGTTGTAGCAAATGTTGGTGATGTTGATACTTGCAATCTATAGTTTTCAGCATTTGCTTGTGCATTCCAAGTTAAATTTACTGTTGTAGCAACGGCATATTGTCCATTTGTAGGACTAGATAATGTTACTGGAGCAAAAGTAGTGCTATAAATTTTTAAACCTTTAAATCGAGTTTCCGTTTCTGTTCCATTACTTGCAACTACTCCAATATTATAGTTACCAGGTGTAACACTTGATAAGTTTGAAATTGTTAAAGTAACTGGCCCATTTGAATTTCTAGTAGCTGGAGAAAACACTGCAGTTGCTCCACTAGGTAATCCTGAAGTTGAAAAAGTTGTTGTTGTAGCAGCTGATTGTGAATAATTGAATGTATAAACTGCATTTTGATTAGCACAAAGTTCTACATCTGCCGAAGTAGGGACTAATGCAATTGTAGAAGAAATACCAGTAATTACTAATGAGAAATCTTGCTTGCTATCTACTAGTGTTCCTTTATGAGTTACCGTAATTGTATAGTCTCCAGCAGCTGGAGCATCTATTTTTACTACTTCTACATTATCCACATTATTATCACCTATTCTAAGCGCTTCGTTATTAGGGTCAGCATCTAATCTCCATGGATAATAAGTTGTTGTGTTTCTTGTTATTCTTACATCTAAATCATTTACAAGAACGCTAGTCATATCATTAGCTGGTCTTTGACCAAGATTTGCTTCGCCAGGAACATCTGTCCAAGTTGCAGATGCAATCAACGGTAATGTACCTAAAGATTTAACAGTCATTGTAAATGTTTGACCTTGATTTAAGCGCTCTTCAGAAACCCATGAAGTTAAACCATTATTTGTAATTGCTTGAGCCGCAGCTTTAGCATTTAATAAACCCCAACCAAAAATGGCATCAGGTCCAATATTTCCTGAATCATCAGCAGTATGACAAGCTAAACCTTTCAAAGTAGCAGCTTTCATAAAATTAGTGGTTACGTTTTTATAATGTTGTTGTAATAATAATAAAGTTCCAGCAACATTTGGCGAAGCCATTGAAGTACCAGTAAGAGCTGTTGTAGCAGTATTAGAGTTACTACCTGTAGATGTTAAATTTGTTCCATTACCACTAATATCTGGTTTAATTCTTCTATCATCCGTAGGGCCTTGGCTACTTGATGAGTTAATTACTAAAGGACTTGTTAAGTTTCCTGAAGCATCAATTACAGCATCTTGAGCATTTGCAACAACTAAACTGTTTTTTGCAGTTTTATCACTAGTTAATTTATCAAAACCATAAGCAATAGCATCTGCATTGTTTTCATTTTCACCTTCATTTCCGGCTGAAGTAACCTTTAAAAAATAAGGTGATAAATAAGATATTTCGTCCCAATCTCTCGCTGCTGAATCATAAGTTCCAATAAACCATGCTGGTAATGTAGTTGCACCTGAAGTCAGTGGTACACCATATGAGTGATTTGAAATAAGCATACCATCTAAAATTTCAGAAAGAGCTTCGCTTTCGTCATCTGTCCAATTAAATGATCTCCCTGTAGCTTGATAAGCCATACCTCTTATAGTAGCAGCGCCGTCAGCTAAAACCGTTCCCATAACGTGAGTGGCATGAAAATTATAATCAGTTCCACTTGGATCATCTACACAGACCACTCTACCGGCAAAGTGGTTATGTGGCGTTCTTACTTTTCCTCCATCCCAAACTCTAGCAACCATACCTTGTCCGTTTAGTGTTAAACCTAAACTTCCACCTGTATTCAGTTGCAGCGCTCTAGTTGATCTTGCTGCTGCTTGGTTTTCTGTTCCAAAATAAATTGGATAACCATCAGGAGTAAGTTTCATTAATTGAAAGAAATTTCCTCTTTCGTCAGAATAACTTAAAGGAATATTATTTTTTATTGCAAAATCGTATGCTCTAGCTCTTTCTTTTTGTTCGGCAATTTTGAATTCGTTTGCTCTACTTTTGATAAGCTCAACATTGTAGTCTTTAGTGATGTTAATAATGTCTTTTGCAGATTGAGAAAATCCGACAAAGCTTACACTAAAAACAAATAATGTAAATAATTTTTTTTTCATTTTCTAATTTTTTGGGTTAAATTAAGTAGTTAGGCGAGCAAATATATTGTTTTTTTCATAAAAAACAATAGGATTTTAACGTGTACTAATAATATTAACAATTGTGAGTCAATAATTTACAGAATAAACAATTGTTTATCCTGCAAATTATTTGTCACTATTACTTATGAATTCTATATATTACAAATTCGCAAAGAAATCATTTCCTTTATCATCTGTAATAATAAAAGCAGGGAAATCTTTCACCGTAATTTTACGAACGGCTTCCATTCCTAATTCTTCAAAATCAACCACTTCTACAGATAAGATGTTTTCTTTCGCTAAAATGGCTGCAGGTCCACCAATCGAACCTAAATAGAATCCACCATATTTGTGACAAGCGTTCATCACATCTTTGCTTCTGTTTCCTTTGGCTAACATAATCATACTTCCTCCAGCCGCTTGGAATTCATCTACATAAACGTCCATTCTTCCCGCTGTTGTTGGCCCGAAACTTCCTGAAGGCATTCCGTCTGGTGTTTTTGCTGGACCAGCATAATATACCGGATGGTTTTTGAAATACTCTGGCATGGGTTTTCCAGCGTCTAATAATTCTTTAATTTTTGCGTGTGCGATATCTCGAGCAACAATCAGGGTTCCGTTTAATTTTAAACGTGTTTTGATTGGATATTTCGATAATTCTGCTAAGATTTCTTTCATTGGTTTGTTCAAATCCACATCAACAGCTGGTTCTAAATGAGGTGCTGTTGCTGGTAAAAACTGACCTGGATTGGTTTCTAATTGTTCTAAGAAAATTCCATCTTTTGTGATTTTTCCTTTGATATTTCTATCTGCCGAACAAGAAACTCCCATTCCAACCGGACAAGATGCAGCATGACGCGGTAAACGAATGACACGAACATCATGTGTTAAATATTTTCCACCAAATTGTGCTCCAATTTGACTTTCTTGACAAATTTGTTGTACTCTTTTTTCCCATTCTAAATCGCGGAAAGCTTGACCCGACATGTTTCCAGTAGTTGGTAAATTGTCGTAATAACCAGCAGACGCTTTTTTTACCGTTGCTAAATTCGCTTCCGCTGAAGTTCCACCAATTACTAGAGCCAAGTGATATGGCGGACAAGCCGCAGTTCCTAAATCCATAATACGTTCACGTACAAATTCTTCTAAAGATTTGTCATTTAATAACGATTTTGTTTTTTGATATAAGAAGGTTTTATTTGCTGAACCACCACCTTTTGTTAGAAACAAGAATTCATAAGTGGCGCCTTTTTTCGCATAAATATCAATTTGGGCTGGAAGATTGGAACCTGAATTTTTTTCTTCAAACATTGAAATCGGAACAATTTGCGAATATCTAAGATTTTTATTTTGATAGGTATTGAAAATTCCTTTTGATAACCATTCGCCATCATCAGCACCAGTATAAACGTTTTCTCCTTTTTTGGCTACCACAATTGCCGTTCCTGTATCTTGGCAAGAAGGCAATTGTCCTTCCACGGCTACAGCTGCATTTTGTAATAAGTTATACGCTACAAAACGGTCGTTATCAGTTGCTTCTGGGTCTTCAATAATGTTTCTTAATTTTTGTAAATGTCCAGAACGTAACATAAATGACACATCGTCCATTGCTTCTTGCGCTAACAATTCTAAACCTTTAGGATCAACAGTTAAAATTTCTCTGTCGCCTAATTGCTCCACTTTTACAAAATCCGAAGTTAATTTTTTGTATTGCGTATCATCTTTTAAAATTGGATACGGCTCTTGGTATATAAAGTCCATTGTATTGTGTTTTGAAATGTAAAGTTATGAAATATTTTAGAAAACCCTTCAAGAGTTCAAAACTCTTGAAGGGTTAAAAATTGTTTTTATTTTAAAAAAACCAACTCGCTACCAAAATAGCAGTAATCACACAGATTAAGTCAACTAAAAGCATCATACCTAAAGTGTAGCGTGTATTTTTAATATTGATACTTCCAAAATACATGGCGATTACATAAAATGTGGTTTCGGCACTACATTGGAAAATACAACTTAAACGAGCCGTTAATGAATCTACTCCATAGGTTTTCATCGCATCAATCATAAAACCTCGTGAACCGCCAGAACTAAATGGACGAAGTAAAGCCACAGGTAAAGAATCAGTTATTTCTTTAGACACATTAAGTTGAGAAAACGCAAAAGAAATTCCGTTACTAATAATTTCAAACAAACCACTATTTCTGAAGAAAGAAATAGCGACTAACATTCCCATTACGTATGGAAAAATTTTCACTCCAGTACTAACACCATTTCGTGCGCCTTCTACGAAAGTATCAAAAATGGTCGTGTTTTTTTCTATAAATTTTTTCTCTTTTGTGAACGAATAAATTAAAGTAAACGCAATAATTACAATCAACATTAAGGCTGATAAATTACCAGTAAAATAATTTTTACCAATAATATCTAATCCATTAATATACCACATTAAACCAACAATTGCACCAACAACAGCGCCAATTGCACCTAGTAATGTAAAACTTTTAAAGTTGATTTTTTGTTTAATTCCAACTAAAAGTAAAGCTGCAATTGTTCCAATAAAAGAAGTAATAATACAAGGTAACATCACATCGGCTGGATTAGCAGCATTTTCTGCCGCTCGATAGCCAATAATTGAAGTTGGAATTAATGTTAAACCCGCTGCATGCAAACACATAAACATAATTTGTGCATCACTGGCTTTGTCTTTTTCTGGATTTAAGGTTTGTAAACTTTCCATGGCTTTTAATCCGAATGGCGTTGCAGCCGAATCTAATCCTAAGAAATTAGCCGCAAAGTTTAAGGTCATGTACGAAATTGATTCGTGATTTTTTGGTACAGAAGGAAATATTTTTTCGAAAACTGGACTCAATTTCACTGCCAATTTTTCTGAAGCTCCAGAAATAATTAATAATTCCATTAACCCACAAAAGAAAGCTAAATAAGCAATTAATGGTAAAATAATATCGAATAAACTGAATCGACACGTTGGCAATAATCCGTCTGATTTTTGTTTCCCACTAAATATTTTTACTGTATTACTTTTATATACATAAGTCGTATCCGCATTTAAAGTATCACGATTGATGATAAACGTTTTTTCTTCTGATTTTTGAAGACTATCCTGAATAAACTTCGGAATTTCGTTTAAATATTTTTCCGAAATTAAAATAGGTTCGTCCTTTTTTCCGTTTAAAACATGGTCTACAGAATAGCTGTTTCCAGAAAACAAACTAACTACTACAAAAAGTAATGAAGAAATAAAAATTGCTAACCAGAACCTACTTAATACCATGTTGTTATGAATTTAAAAATTTATTGATAAGGTTCGTTGTAGAACTGTCGTGAGTTTTAACTGAACCACTTTCAATTTCTGTTAAAATAGAATTGGCTAATTGTTTTCCTAACTCAACACCCCATTGATCGTAACTATAAATGTTCCAGATAATTCCTTGTACAAAAATTTTGTGTTCGTACATGGCTACTAATTCACCTAAACTTTCTGGAGTTAGTTTTTCAATTAATATGGTGTTGGTTGGTTTGTTTCCTTCGAAAACTTTAAATGGAACCAAGCGCGAAACTTCTGCTTCTGTTTTTCCTTGGGCGATAAATTCTGCCGTAACTTGTTCTTTAGTTTTACCCATTAATAAAGCTTCGGTTTGAGCAAAAAAGTTCGACATCAATTTATTATGATGGTCTTTTTCTCCATGAAGAGGTTGAATAAAACCAATAAAATCTGTTGGAATTAATTTCGTTCCTTGATGAATCAACTGAAAAAAAGCGTGTTGCGAATTTGTTCCTGGTTCTCCCCAAACAATTGTTCCGGTTTGATAATTAACAGGAAACCCATTTCTGCCAATAGATTTTCCGTTACTTTCCATAATTCCTTGTTGTAAATAAGGTGCTAATTTTTGTAGATATTGCGTGTACGGAATTAAAGCTTCGGTTTCGGCGCCAAAAAAGTTATTGTGCCAAATACTCAATAAAGCTAAAACTACTGGGATATTTTGTTCGAAAGGTGTCGTTTTAAAATGAGAATCCATTTTATTAGCTCCTTTTAATAATTGATTGAAATTATCGTAACCAATTGCTAAACTAATGGTTAATCCAACAGCACTCCATAACGAAAATCGTCCGCCAACCCAATCCCACATTGGAAAAATGTTTTCATGCGCAATTCCGAAATTGGTTACATTTTGTAAATTAGTAGAAACCGCCACAAAATGTTTAGCAATGTCTTTTTCAGTTGCTGATTGCAAAAACCATTTTTTAACCGTTTCAGAATTCGTTAAAGTTTCTTGCGTGGTAAACGTTTTAGAAACTATTACAAATAATGTGGTTTCTGGATTTATTTTTTTTAGAATTTCTTGTACATGATCGCCATCTACATTAGAAATAAAGTGTGTGTTTAAATTATTTTTGTAAAACTGAAGCGCTTCCACAACCATGGCCGGACCTAAATCGGAACCACCAATTCCAATATTCACTACATCTGTAAATGCTTTTCCAGAATAGCCTTTAGCTTCTCCTGAAACAATATGATTTGTAAAATTTTTTATTTTATTTTTGGTAGCGAAAACTTCCGGAATTACGTTTTCTCCTTCAAATGAAATGATATCATTTTCATTGGCACGTAAAGCGGTGTGAAGCACAGCTCTGTCTTCAGTTTCGTTAATTTTTTCTCCCGAAAAATATTTTGAAATGGCGTCTTGTAAACCGACTTCATTTGCTAATTCAATTAGTAAAGTTAAGGTTTCTTTGGTCCAATTGTTTTTAGAAAAATCGACATAAAAATCATTCCATTCAATATTGAAATTCTCCGCTCTTTTGGCATCTTTTTCAAACAAATTTTTTATCGATTGCAATTCAATTTCAGAAAAATGAGTTCTTAGTTTTTGCCAAGCGTTGGTTTCGGTCGGATTGATATTTTGAAGTTTCATATACGAATTGTTTATTCTTTAAACGTTTTTGCAGTTACGTCTTCTAATTCTTTTTTAAGTGGTGCAATATGAGCTAAATATTTTTCTTTTTGTTTTTTTGTCATTGGTTCTGAAGAAGGTAATTTTAATCGCAAGGGATCCACTTGAACTCCATTTTTCCAAAAGCGATAACACACGTGTGGCCCGGTTGCTAAACCCGTACTTCCCACTTTTCCAATCACTTGTCCTTGAGTTACAGATTGTCCTCTTCTGACCAAAATTTTAGACATGTGAAGGTATTGTGTGGCGTATTTTCCGTTGTGTTTTACTTTTACAAAATTTCCATTTCCAGAAGTATAACCCGTGGCTTCTACAACACCTGAAGCGGTTGTTTTAATTGGTGTTCCATGAGGAGCTGCATAATCAGTTCCGTTGTGGGCTTTCCACGTAAATTGCACGGGGTGAAATCTTCGAGCTGTAAATTTTGACGTCAATTTAAAGAAAGATAAAGGCGCTTTTAGGAACATGCTTTTTGCTCCTGATGCCTTTTCGTCAAAATATTCTGGTCTTTTTTGTTTTTCGTTAATCTTATATGGGAAAGCATAGATTTTTTTTCCTTTGTATTCGAAATAGGAAGCTTCCACTTCATCTACACCTAAATATTCACCATTTTCAAAATATTTTTCCTTGATGGTTACGGCAAATTTATCGCCTTTTTTAAGTTTGAAAAAGTCGATTGAGTATTTGTAAATTTGAGCCAATTCATTTGCTAAAGCTGCGCTCACACCATTTCTTGATAAAGTTTCAGATAGTGAGCCATCTAATTCTGCAGCAATAGTTCTTCTTTTAATAACCGTTGGACGTTCTTTAACTTCAACTTTAATAGAATCTCTTAAATCTACAACTAAATAACTCGTTTTATCCTGAACATAAACTAACGCTTTTATGTTTTTTTTATTTTTTTTGTCGGATAAAGTAATGAAAGGTTTACCTGCTCGAATATTTTTTATATTGAAAGAATCTTTAATTTTCTCCGTAACATCGAAGGTTTTCAAACTATCAGGTAACGTATAAGCTTCTAAAATTGTACTAAAAGTATCGCCAGATTGCAAGGTGTCTTCTACGACAGAAAAATCATTAAAAGTGAATCCATATTTTTTAACAATAGGTTCTTTTTTAACGATTTTTGCTGCGGTTTTTTTGTCATCTTCTTTGTTTTGACAAGAAAACGTTAGTAGTAATAATAGTGCGTATAGTAAATATTTCAAACTGTAATTTTTTGTATTATTCTCCCCAATTTTTTAATTCTTCTTCGCTCCAAAGTTCTGGAAAGAAAATTCTTCTTTGGTATTTTGGCAACATGTATTTTTTCCAATCACTTCCGCCAGTTGCTTCATGATTTCCAGGAACGCTTTCAATATATTTTTTAGCGGCATTGAAATGACCCATTACCCAAGTAATATTTACAGTTTTGTCGTAATGACGCATGGCTACAACTAAATCTGGATTTTTTTGATCGTTTTCAGGTAATTGTTTGAATTTTTGCCAAAGATTGATGTTGCTGTATTCTTCCATAAAACACAAAAATTCTTTTTTGTATTTGCGTTCAAACTCGCCTAACAAATAAGATTTTTCTCCGGTATGGTAATCTTTTCCTGCTGCCTGCCAATACAAATGTTCTAAAGTATTTGGATAAGAAGCAGAGGTGTCAAATCCAGCTCTATAGCGAATATCAATAAGATTGATTAAATCGGTAGAGGCAAATTCAATCATTCTATATTGTGCACTTTGAAAACCACTTGCAGGTGTTAATGTATTTCGGAATTTTAAATATTGTTCTGGCTCCATTCCATCTTTCATGATATCGAAAGAAGTCGTTAACATGTCGAAATATCTACTGATTCTATTTAATCTTTCTGTAAAAAACTCTGTAGTTGTTGAAGCATTATGGCAAAGTTGTTCCATTTCCCAAAGAATCATTTTAAACAATAATTCATTAACTTGATGGTACATGATAAATACCATTTCGTCTGGTAGAGTAGAACGTTGAATTTGCAAATTCAAAAGCGCATCAGTTTGAATATAATCCCAATATGTAATTGGTTTAGCCCAAAGTAATCCTTCTAAATGTGTTTCTGTTTTCTGATTAATTTTATCGAACTTTTCGTTTAATTGTTCAATCTTTTCTTCAATATTCTCTTGCAAAATAATTATTTTTTAAAAATTATTGGATGTTTCAATCCTTTATATTGGTCAATATCAGCTTTGATAGAACCAACTGCTAAACTTGCTTTTATTCGAATTGGAATTTTGTTATGATCATCTGATATCCAAACTGTTAAACTTTCTTCTTCCTTAAAAACACGACCAGCTTGCACTAGTGGTTTAAAAATCATACAGTTTATTTTTCCAAATTTAGAGTTTATATTTTCTCTGCCAACAAATTTAAGTTTAAATTTTGTAGTTTCATCATCAAAAAACATATCAATTGTAATTGCTTCACCAACATTTAGCTTGTCAATTTTAGGATGGTTTCTCAAATAATAAAAAGAGGAAACAATATCTTGCACGTTTTCTGGTACATTAAACGTTTTTTCAGTTTTGTGTTTATAGTCTTTAACTAAAACCGTATTGTTGTTTTGATTGAAGTAACCTTGTTGGTTTTTAGTGTAACCGCCTTCGTTTATATTTCTAATAAAAATATAAGGCTTGTTGGTTTCTTTATTAAAGTAGCTTTCGTAGTTATCAACCACTTTAAACATCATTTTGGTCATACCACTAGTATAACCTTTCCCTACAACATGGTGCATTTTTTTGCCGTTCACTTCTGCATCTTTAACTTCTAAAGTTGCATAGCCAGCATTAATAAGTCCGTAATGTATTCTTAGTTTAACAAATTCCCCTACAGTATAAGAATCAACTTGTTCAGTATCAAATGAGTTTGATATCACAAACACAGTAAAAAGTAAAATTATCTTTTTCATTTTATAAGTTTTTCCTAGAAGAATACAATTATTGTTCCAAAGTTACAAAAAACAAAAAACCCAGTCAAAAGATATGACTGAGTTTTTATGTTTTAACCAACCAAAAAACTATAAATTATGAAAACTTATATACAATATGAGTCTACTACCTCTCAATTGCCCTGCAAAGATATGTTAAGATTTTATGTTTTATTTAAAGAAAAATCAACTTTAACACTTTTAACAGAATAATACGCAAGAAAAGCGGTTAAAATTTAACAATATAAAAAAATATCGACTTATTCTTGAGTATTTGACAATGTAAATTTTTAACTTATTGGTTTTTAATGGTTTAAAAATCATAAAATTTGTCTTTTTTTAGACAAATTCTTCCTGAAACGTATTGTCTTATGATTATTTTATAAAAAAAGCAGCTTTTTGACGGCTGCTTTTCTTTTTTTTTATAATGTTCCTCTTTTAGCTTGTTCTCTTTCGATAGATTCGAAAAGTGCTTTAAAGTTTCCTGCTCCAAAACCTTTTGCACCCATTCTTTGAATCACTTCGAAGAAAAGTGTTGGTCTGTCTTCAATTGGTTTAGTGAAAATTTGTAACAAATAACCTTCTTCATCGGCATCAATCATGATACCTAGTTTTTGTAATTCGTTAATGTCTTCTTTAAATTTAGACATGTGATCTTTTAATCTATCAGGAATACCATCATAATAAGCTTGCGGTGGTGTACTTAAAAATTCAATACCACGAGAACGCATATCGGCAACAGTTGTAATGATATCGTCAGTCGCCACTGCAATATGTTGCACGCCTTCACCTTCATAGAAATCTAAATATTCTTCAATTTGAGAACGTTTTTTTCCGTTAGCTGGTTCGTTAATTGGGAATTTAATTCTTCCATTACCATTACTCATTACTTTGGACATCAATGCAGAATATTCAGTAGTAATTTGTTTGTCGTCAAAAGAAAGGAAATTCACAAATCCCATCACATCTTCAAACCATTTTACAGCTTCATCCATTCTGTTCCATCCCGTATTTCCAACCATATGGTCAATGAATTTTAATCCAACTGGTTCTGGATTGTAATCAGATTTCCATTCCACATATCCTGGTAAAAAGATTCCGTTATAATTTTTACGTTCCACAAAAACAAAAACAGTTTCTCCGTAGGCACCATATATACCAGCACGAACTACTTCACCATTATCGTCTTTTTCAACAACTGGTTCAAAATAAGATTTTGCGCCACGTTTTGTAGTTTCTTCATAAGATTTGCGAGCGTCTTCTACCCAAAGCGCAATCACTTTAACACCATCACCATGTTTTTTCACATGTTCTCCAATTGGCGAATCGCTTTTTAAAGCCGTTGTTAAAACTAAACGAATTTTATCTTGTTTTAATACGTAAGATGCTCTGTCTTTTACGCCTGTTTCTAATCCTGCATACGCTAATGATTGAAAACCGAAAGCCGTTTTATAAAAATGTGCGGCTTGTTTCGCATTCCCAACATAAAACTCTACATAATCTGTTCCTAATAAAGGCAAGAAGTCTTGTGCGCCTTCAAATATTTTTTCTAAGCCGTATTCGACTGATTTTAATTCCTCTGACATAATGTTATATTTTTTTGGTAATCAATTTACCTAAGTTGTGTTTAATTAATTTTTTATTCTACCCAAGATTTATAATACTGACCATCGTCTAATCCCATCGCTGCTTCAGTTACCATTAACGGACGGAAAGTGTCAACCATAACGGCTAATTCATGCGTTTCAGTATGACCAATACTTCTTTCCATTGCTCCTGGTGCTGGACCGTGTGGAATTCCTTTTGGATGTAAAGTAATATGACCTTGTTCGATATTATTTCTACTCATGAAATCACCATCAACATAATACAAAACTTCATCAGAATCGATATTACTATGATTGTATGGAGCTGGAATTGATTTTGGATGGTAATCGTATAATCTCGGTACGAATGAACATACTACAAAAGTTGCCGTTTCAAAAGTTTGATGAATTGGTGGTGGTAAATGTACACGACCCGTAATTGGTTCGAAATTATGTATTGAAAACGCATACGGAAAATTGTAGCCGTCCCAACCGATAACATCAAATGGATGTGTAGCATAAACTACTTCATGCATCATTCCTTCTTTTTTGATTTTGATTAAGAAATCACCTTTTTCGTCAAACGTTTCAATTTCAGAAGGTAATTTAAAATCTCTTTCGCAAAATGGAGAATGTTCTAAATGTTGACCCGATTCGTTTTTATATCTTTTTGGCGTATAAAATGGAGCAAATGATTCTACATAAAACAAACGATTGTCTTCTGTGTTGAAATCAATTTGATAAATCATTCCACGAGGAATAATTAGGTAATCACCATATTCGAAATCAATATTTCCCATCATAGTTCTTAGTTTCCCAGAACCTTTATGGATAAATATCATTTCATCTGCATCTGCGTTTTTATAAAAATAACTTCGTAATGATTTTTTTGGTGCTGCTAAACCGATTGTACAATCTCTATTGACTAACATGTCTTTACGACTTTCTAAAAAATCGTCAGCTGGCTTTAATTCAAAACCTTTTAGTAATAATGATTTGATGTTTTTACCAATGGCAATTTTTGGTTCAACAGAATATGATTTGATAACTTCTTTAACTTGCGTTGGTCTGTGAACATGATATAATAATGAAGAATGTCCATGAAATCCTTCCGTACCAAAAAGCTGTTCGTAATATAATCCACCGTTTGGTTTTTCAAACTGCGTATGACGCTTTTGTGGAAAATCTCCTAATTTATGATATATTGGCATTTTCTTTTTTTGTTTAAAAGTTGATATTGCTTATGATTTTAAAACATTAAAAACATAAATTTAAAAAAAAGAAGGTAAGCTCATTCAGGATTTCTCTTGATGAGGAATTTTAAGTGTATTAATAAATTTGACCAATGATTTTTCATAATTGTAAAAACTTATTTTTTAGCGGTCAAATATGCAATCGCTTTTTTTAAGTGTTGTGCAATCGCAAAGTTTCATGCTTTAGCGATTTCATTACACAAATATCGGAAAAATATATTATAAAAAAAAACGACTTCAATTTGAAGTCGTTTTTGATATTATTTATTCTTGATCTTGTTTGTTATTTAGTTTTGAATTTCGTTTTCCGTATAAGAAATATACTAAAACTCCAATTGCTAACCATCCTAAAGATAACAATTGTGCATCGTGACTTAAGTTAATCATTAAGTACGTATTAATTGCGATACCACAAACTGCAATAACTGGTAAAGCAGGAACTTTGAAAGTACGTTCTAAACCTGGTTGTTTTACTCTTAAAATCCAAACCGCGATACATACCATAGTGAAGGCAAATAAAGTACCAAAACTTGTCATATCAGCTAATTTGTTAATTGGAGTAAAGGCAGCCACAATAGCGATAAATCCTCCTAAGATCATTAAGTTGTTTTTTGGTGTTCCAGATAAAGGATTCACTTTTGAGAATACAGAAGGAATTAATCCGTCTTTAGACATTCCTAAGAAAATTCTAGATTGTCCCATAATCATTACCATTAATACTGAAATTAAACCAACTGTTGCAGCAATAGTAATAATGTAACCTGCCCAAGCTTGTCCAGCAATATCAAAAGCGTAAGCTACTGGAGCTTTAATAGCTTCTGGATATTTACCCATTGGATTAAAATCGTGGTAACTCATCATACCAGTTAATACTAAAGAAACTAAGATATAAAGAACTGTACATACTAATAAAGAAGCAATAATTGCGAAAGGAACATCTTTCTTAGGATTGATCGCTTCACCTGCTTGAGTTGAAACCGCATCGAAACCTACATATGCGAAGAAAATCGCTGCAGCTCCGGAAACAATACCACCAACACCATATGCTTTATGCGTTCCAGCTTTGTCAACGATATCTGTTGCTTCTGGAATAAATGGAGTCCAGTTGTCAACATTAATAAAGAAGGCACCAGCAATAATTACGAAAATTACTGCAGAAACTTTTAAAATTACAATGAAGTTATTTGCGGTAGCCGCACTTTTTGTTCCTTTAATAAGGATAGAAATCACTAATAATACAATTAAAAATGCTGGTAAGTTCATTGAAAACCCTTCACCTGTATAACTTGCAGGGTCAGTTGTTAACCAATCGGGTAGTTTTATACCAAACATTTTGAGTAGTTTGTTGAAATATCCAGACCATGAAACGGCAACCGTCATGGATCCCATCGCATATTCTAAAATTAATCCCCAACCAATAATCCAAGCGAAAACTTCACCAATTGTTCCGTAAGCATAAGCATAAGCAGAACCTTCTACTGGTAAAATTGAAGCAAATTCAGAATAACATAATGCAGCAAATACACAAGCAATACCTGCAATAATAAATGAAATTGCTAATGCTGGACCAGCGTGATAGTAAGCTCCAGTTCCAGTAAGTACAAAAATACCACCACCAATAATAGCTCCAATACCAATTGCTGTTAAGCTCCATTTACCTAGAACTCGCTTTAATTCACTTTTTTTCATATCGGCTTCAAAAGCTGATACGGGTTTAACTCTCCAAATAGACATAAAGTAATAATTTTTAGTTGCGCCAAATATAGGATATTTTCACTTAATTAACCAAATGAAAATTTATTATTAGAAAGTGAAGCCTAAATTGAACCAAAAAGCAGAGAAATGTGTTTCAGGTGACCAAGTGTATTTAATTTCAACTGGACCAAGTAGCGTTTCTAATCCATAACCTAATCCAAACCCAGTAAAAGAAGGTTTGTTTAGCCAAGTTTTTGTAGAATTAAATATAAAATTATCAACAATTGAAGCGTTATAAGTGAAGTTGACGTGGTTTTTTTTGTAAAATTCATAATCAAATGTAGCACTAGCCTTTACATAAGAATTTCCACTTAAACTTAAAAAATCGTACCCATAAAAAGAACGAATATTATTAGTGTCTTTAAATCCGTTTCCACCCAAAACAAAATCAAAATAAGGTAAAGAAGAATAACCAACTTTAAATCCACCTTCGTTTTGTATAACTACTGAAAGTTTTTTTAATGGCTCAAAAGCGATTGCCATATCAGCTTTAGCGATTGAAAATTTTTCAAATTGATTTGTATAATCTGATGAATAAAAATAATAATTAAAATTACTTTTAAAGTACCAACCTTTTTTTGGAAAAAACTTATTATCAAAAGTATCGTGATTTAAAAACCCAAAAAAGGACAAATAATTACTATTTTCTATTGTTTTGTTAGCAATTGGTAAATTATCAGATTTTAAAATCAGATTTTGAAATTCTAATCCACCACCAATATTATATTTTCTTAAAAAAACGGTTTGAAGGAAAACTTTATTATTTAAACTTGAATAATCTAAATTGATTTTGTCAAAATTGTTGTTTAAATAATTTTTAATCCCGAATGAATTATTTACGTTTTTGTTAAACTTGTTTAAACTTGAAGAAGCGCCAAAACTAAAGTAAAAACCATTGTCAATCAAGTAATTAAAATCGTATCTGAAATTATCTCCCAAAATTAAATCTAAAGAAACCATGTCGTTTTTAGAAAACAACTTTTTATGAGTGATATTTATTAAAGCACCACTTTTATATAATTCATCATAATGTAAAGCGAATTTTAAAAAGGTATTTACTCTGTTTTCTCTTAAACTGATAAAAACATCTTTTTCGTTAAATTGGTATTTTACCGAACTAAAGTTTTGTGTGTTATTTAGATTTTGAATACCATTTTGAAAATCTTGAAAACTAATTTTACTATTAGCTTTAAAACGCAGTTTTCCTAGAACATAAGCACGAGTATAATTTTTTAACTCTGTGAAGCCTATATTTCCAATATAAATAGAATCTTTTATAGGAGCTAGTTCTGGTTTTTTATAGTCTGCATTTTGAAAAATGGTAAGTTCAGTTAAAAATTTTCTTGCAGCATGTTCTCCATTTGCAATTATTTTTTTTCCATTTTCGAAAGACAAAACACTAAAACCTTTTATATCTGGTTTAATATAAATATCAGTAAGTTTTCGCTTACTTTCCATTTGACCTTGAGTATTGAAATTTGAAATTTGTCCGAAAATGGTAGTAATTCCTTGTAAGTCTTTTCGGGTTCTTAATTCTTCTTGTACATCTACACCAATTACAAAATCTACACCTAATTCGCGTAGTCTTTCAACAGGATAATTATTGGTTACACCTCCATCAATTAGTAATCTTCCTTCAATTTCAATTGGATAAAAAATACTTGGAATAGAACTACTTGCCACTAAAGCTTGCGGAAAAATACCACTATCTAATACCACTTGTTGTCCCGTTTCAATATCTGTTGCCATGCAAAAAAAAGGAATGGGTAATTTTGTAAAGTCACGCGTATTTCTTACGTGATAACTAATTTTAGAAAGAAAGTTGAAGTTGTACAAACCTTTAGAAAGTGCGTTTGGCGTTTCTAATTTTAATTTTCTGAAAGGTAAAACAAGCGCATAAATGTCGTCATTTCTTTTATTGAAAAGAATTTTAGATTTTCTCGGGATATTATCTTGAACTAAATCATCAATGGTTAAAGTTTTAAAAATGGAATCCAATTGTTTTCCGGTATAACCAGAAGCGTATAATCCACCAACAATCGCACCCATACTGGTTCCGCCAATGTAATCGATTTTTATACCTAAGGAATCGATGACTTTCAGTACACCAATATGCGCCAAACCTTTGGCACCACCACCAGAAAGCACTAAGCCAATTTTTGGTTTTTTTATGGTGTCTTGCAATTGCGCTTGCGAAGTTGAAGGAAAAAGGAAAAAGGCAAAAGTAAAAAGTAAAATACCAGAAATTTTACCACGAAAGTGATTCACTTGGCTCTTTTTACTTTTTACTTGGCTCTTAAACATATGTTATTCTTTTTTGTAAAAGTCGGTAATTTTTTTCGCTTTTGAAAGTCCAACTACGTCAGAAATTTCTTTTTCTGATGCTTCTTTCAATCTTTTTACACTTTTGAAATGAGAAATTAAAGTAATCATGGTTTTTTCACCAATTCCAGGGATATTTTCCACAGAAGAATTTAATGCAGCTTTACTTCTTTTATCTCTATGATGTGTGATGCCAAATCGGTGTGCCTCGTTTCGTAATTGCTGAATAATTTTCAGAGTTTCCGATTTTTTATCTAAATATAAAGGAATCGGATCATCCGGATAAAACAATTCTTCTAGTCGTTTTGCAATTCCAATAATGGCAATTTTTCCTCGTAAACCTAAATCTTCCAAACTTTTTAAAGCAGAAGACAATTGTCCTTTTCCACCATCAATAATTATCAATTGCGGCAACGACTCATTTTCATCAAGCAAACGTTTGTATCTTCTGTAAACGACTTCTTCCATAGAAGCAAAATCATTCGGACCTTCAACAGTTTTAATATTAAAATGACGGTAATCTTTTTTGCTTGCTTTTCCATCTTTAAAAACCACACAAGCCGAAACCGGATTGGTTCCTTGAATGTTCGAATTATCAAAACATTCAATATGTCGAGGTTCCACAGAAAGACGTAAATCTTTTTGCATTTGCGCCATAATTCTATTGGTATGACGATCTGGATCTACAATTTTTATTTGTTTCAGTTGGTCTAATCGGTAATATTTAGCATTACGCTCCGACAGATTTAAAATTTCTTTTTTGTCACCTAATTTTGGAACCGTCACTTTTAGTCCCGATACTTCGGGATCGCCTAAATCTATTTCAAAAGGTACAATAATTTCTCGAGATGTTAAAAAGAAACGTTCTCTAATTTCAACAACGGCCAATTCTAATAATTCTTGATCGCTTTCGTCTAATTTTTTCTTTAATTCTAAAGTGTGTGAACGAATAATCGCTCCGTGAGAAATCTGTAAAAAATTGACATACGCCATTGTCTCATCGGAAATAATCGAAAATACATCAATGTTGGTAATTTTCGGATTTAAAATCGTCGATTTCGCCTGATAATTTTCTAAAACTTCAATTTTATCTTTGATTTTTTGCGCTTCTTCAAACTTCATTTCCGAAGCCAAAACCTGCATGTGAATTTTGAAATCTTTTAAACTTTCTTTAAAATTACCTTTTAAAATTTCTCGAATCGCGGTAATCTGAGTTTGATAATGTTCTTGTGTTTCCAAACCTTCGCAACCGCCTCGGCAATTGCCAATATGATATTCTAAACACACTTTATATTTCCCTGATTTTATATTTCCTAAAGACAAATCGAAATTACAAGTTCGTAACGGATACAATTCCTTAATTAAGTCCAATAACGTATTTACCGTTTTGAAACTCGTATACGGACCAAAATATTCCGAACCATCTTTCACCATTTTTCGGGTTGGAAAAACTCTCGGGAAAGCTTCTTTTTTGATGCAAATCCACGGATAGGTTTTATCATCACGAAGTAAAACATTATATCTGGGTTGTAACGTTTTAATCAGATTGTTTTCTAACAATAACGCATCTGTTTCCGTTGGAACGACAATGTGTTTTATCGTCACAATCTTTTTTACAAGTACCGAAGTTTTATAATTATCGTGGTTTTTGGTAAAATAGGATTGAACGCGTTTTTTCAGATTTTTTGCCTTGCCTACATACAATATTTTATCGTCCTTATCGTAATATTGGTATACACCAGGATTATCGGGTAAGGTTTGTATTTGGAGTTCAAGTGGCGTTGGCATTTTTAGTAGGCAGTTTTTAGTGTTCAGTTTTTAAGCTGAGAATATCAAACAAAAATAACAAAAATCTATTGATTTGCATTAATTCAAACATATGAGTTTTAAAAAAAACCGCAGATTCGCAGATTAAATAAAAATTAGAATCAAATTTTATGTTTTTTTAAATTAAAAGTTACATAATAATATTTTAAAGAAGATACTTTTAGTAACAAATATATAAATCTGCGAATCTGCGGTGAAACTTTTTCATCGGTTAGCTAAAATTTTACTATGAACTAATTTTTACTATTTTAGCAAAAAACATATTTCGAGCAATGCATAAAGAAATTACCATTTTTAACGAAACAATCTTACCCGGAGAAAGTAAAACCATTAATATGCAAATTGCCAAATTGCATTCGATGACCGATTTGGAAATTCCTATTATTGTGGAAAGAAGTAAAATTGATGGACCAACAGTTTTATTAAGTGCGGGTTTGCATGGCGATGAAATTAACGGAACTGAAATTGTGCGACAATTAATTGTTCAGAAGATCAATAAACCAAAATGTGGTACGATAATTTGTATGCCGATTATCAATATTTTCGGATTTTTAAATCAAACTAGAGAATTTCCTGATGGACGAGATTTAAACCGCGTTTTTCCAGGAAGTAAAGAAGGTTCACTAGCAAGCCGATTTGCGTATTATATTTTAAAAGAGATTATTCCACACGTAGATTATGCAATTGATTTTCATGCTGGCGGTGCGAAACGTTTCAATGCACCACAAATAAGAATTGTGCCAAATAATGAAGAACTAAAAAAACTATCGGATGTTTTTGGTGCGCCATTTACGTTGTATTCTAATAATATTTCGGGTTCTTTTAGAAGTTCTTGTGATGAAATGGGTGCGAAAATGTTGCTGTTTGAAGGCGGAAAATCCATTGATATTAATTTAGATGTGATTGCTGAAGCTACCGAAGGAACGAAAAGATTTTTATCGCATTTAAAAATGTTGGCTAAAAAACATCCAGTTTCTGAACCCAATAATACCATTTATATTGAAAAATCGGATTGGATTAGAGCGCCGTTTTCAGGCATGTTTCACGGATTACAAACCATCAGTAGTTTCGTAAAAAAAGGCGAATTAATTGCCACAATTTCCGATCCTTTTGGAAAAGTTGAACACAAAGTGAAAGCGCCACACGATGGGTTTTTAATTAATGTTAACGATGCGCCAATTGTGTATCAAGGTGATGCTATTTTTCATATTTCAAGTCAGTTACAAAATGAATAAAAAAGAATTACGTCAGAAATATAAAGAACTAAGAAAACAATTATCGGAAGATGAAATGGAAGATTTGTCTTTGCAAATTGCCAATCAACTCATTCGTTTAGATATTTGGGGACATAATTTCTATCATATTTTTTTACCGATTGAAAGTCAGAAAGAAGTGAACACCGAAAATGTTTTACAAGTTTTAGCTGGAAAAGATAAAAACATTGTGATTTCTAAATCTGATTTTGAAACTAGAGAAATGTCACATTTTTTATTAACGGATAATACAAAAATTAGCAAAAATGAATACGGAATTCCGGAACCTATCGAAACGGAAATAAACGGAATCGAAATCAATTCTAAAAAAATAGATGTGGTTTTTGTGCCGCTTTTAGCTTTTGACGAAAAAGGACATCGAGTAGGTTATGGAAAAGGTTTTTACGACAAATTTTTATCGGAATGTAAGCCAGAAGTCTTAAAAATTGGCCTTTCTTTTTTCGAATCGGAAACTCTAATTTCAGATGTTTTAACTACTGATATTCAGTTAGATTTGTGCGTTACACCTTCCAAAATTTACAATTTTTAATGTTAAAGTAAACATCAATTACATATATTTTCTTACATTTGAATTTCTAACTAAATAACTAAACTATGATTCAATCTATTCATTCTACGTTGGCTTATGCAATTTTAGCAGTATTAACAATTGCTGTTATAAATGCTTTTTTAGGACTTTCAGCTAAAAGAAATTTCACGCAAAAAGACAGAAGTTTGTCTTTAATTGCGTTAATTTTAAGTCACATTCAATTAGTAGTTGGTTTAATCCTTTGGTTTGATTCTCCATTAGGAAAAGCGGCCATGAGTCAAATGAGTAATTCAGTAATGAGATTAACTGCTGTAGAACATCCGTTAACAAATATTATTGCAATTGTATTGATTACAATAGGTTGGAGTAAACATAAAAAAGAAATTAGCAGCAACGGGAAATTCAAAAAAATCGGAATTTTTTACGCTTTAGGATTGATATTATTCTTATCAAGAATTCCTTGGTCAAATTGGCTGGCATAATTTTTGCCAAACCAATAAAAACATAAGGAGAAGTAAGTGAAAATTTACTTCTTTTTTAATCTTATATCAAATGAAGATGAAAAAATTTATTTACATATTACCGCTTTTGGTGGTGTTATTTTTTCAGAAGGAGAATTTAAAAATGATTCCTTCACAAGAAAAGCCGAAGCCAAAAGTTACAGATACGATTAAAAAAGACACCATAAAACCAGTTGAAAAATTGGAAATGTATCATAAGTCGGCACACGCTTCTTATTATGCAAATAAATTCAACGGGAGAAGAACCGCAAGTGGTTCTCGTTTTAATAATAACGACATGACTTGCGCACACAGAAAATTACCTTTCGGAACCAAACTAAAAGTTACAGGTGTAAAAACGAAGAAAGTAGTTTATGTAACGGTTACTGATCGTGGCCCATTCGTAAAAACCAAACACATCGATTTATCTAGAAAAGCCTTTATGTTAGTCGCGCCAAAAGCGTATGGCGGACATATTGAAGTGGATTTAGAAATTGTGAAGAAATAAAAAAAAGCCTTTTACCAACTCGTAAAAGGCTTTTTACTTAAATACGCATTATAATATTTTTCATCATTGGTCACTTCTTCTGCTAGCCAACTTGGTTTTTCAAAAGTGTCATTCGCATCAGAAAGTTCAATTTCTGCCATCACTAAACCTTTGTTTTCGCCTTCAAAAATATCCACTTCAAATATGTGTTTTCCACTTGGAATTAAATAGCGAGTTTTATCAATTACGCCTGTTTCGCATAAACTTAGTAAAGCTTCCGCTTCGTGCAAATCAATTTCTTTTTCCCATTCAAAACGCGTCGTTCCCGTTGCATCACCTTTTCCTTTTATCGTAATAAATCCTTTATCGTCTTTGATTCTGATTCTGACTGTTCGTTCAGGAGCAGAATTCAAATAGCCTTGAGCAATTTTTTGCGCTTGTGTCGCTTCCGCGATAAAATCTAACGAATGAACTAAAAATTTGCGTTCTATTTCTTGCATATATTTTTCTTTAAAATCAAAAGTAAGTAAAAAAGAACAAAAAACACCCCTAAAGTCCCCTCAAGGGGACAATCCTTCTAAGGAAATTCTGTTGAAGATTGAAAAGTGGTTTTAAAAGACAAATGTGTTAGTAGTTATTGTCCACTTGAGGGGACTTTAGGGGTGTAAAAATTTATTGAAATCAAGTATTGACTTACTTTTTTTTCAGTACTTTGTAAATCTTATGGAAATCATACAACGAAAAATAATTCACATTGATATGGATGCCTTTTACGCATCTGTAGAGCAATTGGACAATCCTGATTTAAAAGGAAAACCAATTGCTGTAGGTGGAAATGAAGTTCGTGGTGTGGTAAGTGCTGCAAGTTATGAAGCACGAAAATTTGGAGTAAGAAGTGCGATGAGTGGTGCGCAAGCTGCCCGATTATGTGCCGATTTAATTTTTGTGAAACCTAATTTTGAACGCTATAAAGAAGTTTCGAAGCAAATTAGAAAAATATTTTATGAATATACCGATTTGGTGGAACCGCTTTCGTTAGATGAAGCGTATTTAGATGTTACGGAAAACAAAAAAGGAAACCCAAGTGCGACCTTAATCGCTAAGGAAATTCGCCAAAAAATATTTGAAGTTACTGGTTTAACCGCTTCTGCAGGAATTTCTGTCAATAAATTTGTAGCGAAAATCGCCAGTGATTTCAATAAACCTAACGGACAAAAAACAGTGAATCCGGATGAAGTAGAAGCGTTTATAGAGGTTTTAGATGTGAAAAAATTCTACGGAATTGGGAAAGTCACCGCCGAGAAAATGTATCAATTAGGCATTTACACCGGAACCGATTTAAAAAACAAATCGTTAGACTATTTAGAAAAGCATTTTGGAAACAGCGGAAAATCGTATTATAATTTATCTCGAGGCATTAGTTTTAGCCAAGTCAAACCCAATAGAGAAATGAAATCTGTTGGTGCGGAAAGAACTTTTAATAAAAACTTATCTTCCGAAATTTATATGGAAGAACGCTTAAAAAACATCGCCGAAGAAATTGAACGTCGCATCAAAAAATATAAAATAGCGGGAAAAACGATTACCTTAAAAATCAAATATTCCGATTTCTCACAACAAACGCGAAGCAAAACATTACAATATTTTATTTCCGATAAAGGTTTGATTTTTGAAACCGCAAAAGAATTATTATATCAAGAAAAACTGAAGAATTCGGTACGATTATTAGGTATTTCCTTGAATAATTTAAACACACATCAGAAGAAATTTGTGGTGTATCAATTGAAGTTTGAGTTTTAGAGAGTTATTCCTAAATTATTCTTTTTCAAAACCGCATAATTACTCTATCTTTGCAGATTATAACATAAGCATTTTAGAAAATTCGGAAAAAATTTCCGAGTTTTGACATGAAATTGAATTTTGAAATTGAATAGATGAAGCACATTAGAAATTTTTGCATTATTGCACATATTGATCACGGAAAAAGCACATTAGCCGATAGACTTTTAGGCGCAACACAAACTGTTACTGCCAGAGAAGAAAAAGCACAATTATTGGATAATATGGATTTGGAGCGCGAACGTGGAATTACCATTAAAAGTCACGCGATTCAAATGGAATATACGTACCAAGGTCAAGAATATGTTTTAAACTTAATTGACACGCCAGGACACGTAGATTTTTCTTATGAAGTTTCTCGAAGTATTGCTGCTTGTGAAGGCGCCTTACTAATTGTGGATGCCGCTCAAAGTATTCAAGCACAAACTATTTCAAATTTATATTTGGCTTTAGATAACGATTTGGAAATTATTCCAGTTTTAAATAAAGTCGATTTACCTTCTGCCAATCCGGAAGAAGTTTCAGACGATATTATCGATTTATTAGGTTGTAAATTAGAAGATATTATTCACGCATCTGGTAAAACAGGTTTTGGTGTGGAAAATATTTTAGCAGCTATTATCGAAAAAATCCCACCACCAAAAGGTGTAAAAGACGAACCATTACAAGCCTTAATTTTCGATTCGCACTACAATCCTTTCAGAGGAATTGAAGTAATTTTCCGTGTGGTTAATGGTGAAATTAGAAAAGGTCAGAAAATTAAATTCATGGCAACTGGTAAAGAATATTTTGCCGATGAGGTTGGGACATTAAAATTAAACCAAGTTCCAAAAGACGTAATTTCTACCGGTGATGTTGGGTATTTAATTTCTGGAATTAAAGAAGCAAAAGAAGTAAAAGTTGGGGATACCGTTACAGACGCTAAAACGCCAACTACAAATATGATTACCGGTTTTGAAGACGTAAAACCAATGGTTTTTGCTGGAATTTATCCAGTAGATACTGATGATTACGAAGATTTACGTTCTTCAATGGAAAAATTACAATTGAACGATGCGTCGTTAGTGTTTTTGCCAGAAAGTTCTGCCGCTTTAGGTTTTGGTTTCCGATGTGGATTCTTAGGAATGTTGCATATGGAAATTATCCAAGAACGTTTAGAGCGTGAGTTCGATATGACGGTTATTACAACTGTTCCTAACGTTTCGTATTTGGCTTACACGAAGAAAGAACCAGATGTTAGTTTCGTAATTAACAATCCTTCAGATTTACCTGAACCAAGTAAATTAGACCGAGTTGAAGAACCATTTATAAAAGCAACTATTATTACAAAAGCGGATTATGTTGGAAACGTAATGAGTTTGTGTATTGAAAAACGTGGTTTAATTACTAATCAAACATATTTAACTACGGAAAGAGTAGAATTAAATTTCGATATGCCTTTGGCGGAAATTGTATTCGATTTTTATGACCGATTAAAAACGGTTTCTAAAGGTTATGCTTCTTTTGATTATCATCCAATAGGAATGAGACAATCTAAATTAGTGAAATTAGATGTGTTGTTAAATGCGGCTTCTGTTGATGCGCTTTCTGCGTTAATTCATGAGGATAATGCGTTCCATATTGGTAAAAAAATGTGTGAAAAACTGCGTGAGTTAATCCCACGTCAGCAATTTGATATTCCTATTCAGGCAGCAATTGGTGCTAAAATCATTGCTCGTGAAACCATAAAAGCACTTCGTAAAGATGTAACGGCAAAATGTTATGGTGGAGATATTTCTCGTAAACGTAAACTTTTAGAAAAACAGAAAAAAGGTAAAAAACGTATGCGATTAGTAGGAAATGTAGAAATTCCGCAAGAAGCATTTATGGCGGTTTTAAAATTAAACGATTAAGTAAAACACTAATACTATAACTTAAAATGATTCGTAATTAAAATTTATTTTTTACGAATCATTGTTGTCTTAAATAGATTTTTATTAAATTTATAAAGAATGTGTGTCTAACCCCAGATATCATTATGAAGAAAATTTTATGCATATTACTGTTGGCTTCAACAGTTTCATTTTCTCAGACTATTACAGTCGATAATACTACAAACTCTCCAGCAGATTTAGTGAGTTTGTTGTTAGGAAACTCTTGTGTTGAAGTTTCAAATATTTCGATGTCTTCCAATCAATCGGTTGGGTATTTCAACCAAAATGGTTCCACTTTCCCAATCAATCAAGGGATTATTTTACGAAGTGGAAATATCTTAAACACTCAAGGAACTTATACGGGTTTGAATTTAAGCACGACTGCTTCTGGAGGTGGTTCAGATGCTTTTTTGCAAAACTTAAGTAATACAAGTAGTGGAACAACTTCGGCATTAACCGATTTGTCTTTTCTACAATTTGATTTTATTCCTGTTTCATCATCCTTTAGTTTCGATTTTTTATTCGCATCTAATGAATACGGACAATTTCAATGTTTATCAAATGATATTTTCGCATTTGAACTAACCAATATTGGAACTGGTGTAACAACCAACTTAGGAGTTATTCCATCGACATCCAATCCAGTTACCGTAAAAAATATTAAAAACTCCATTTATAATAGTACATGTAGTTCTACCAATCCAAGTTTATTTGGTGTGTACAATGTAGGAAATCCTGCGGCTTCAACTTTAAATATGAGAGGTCATACTGTTGTTTTAAATGCTTCATCAGCGGTAACACCAAATACAGCCTATCGATTAAAATTAGTAATTGCGGATTATGGTGATTCTGATTATGATTCTTCGGTATTTATTTCTGGCGGAAGTTTTACGAACGCATTAAGTTTAGGTTTAGATCAAACGTTGTGTGCAGGAAATACTTTCGTTTTAAATACACAATTAGACAATACATATGTTCATCAATGGTATCAAGATGGGAATCCTGTTGGAGGAAATACTACAACTTTTACAGTAAATACACCAGGAACTTATACAGTTGAAATTACCAAAGGAAGTTGTTTTTTAACCGATACGATTGTGTTTAATGATTTAACAGTTACAAACCCAATCAACTTACAAACATGTAATACAGGAGCATCGAGTTATATTTTCAATTTAACAACGAATAATGAAACACAATTAGGAATTGATAATTCAATTTATGATGTCTACTATTATACTTCACCTGCAAATGCAGCGGCAAATATTCCAATTGCATCACCATCTAATTTTTCAACATCTTCAGGCCAAACAATTTATTTAAAAATTTTTAATACCCTTACAAATCAATTTTGTAATGCGGTTTACCAATTTGATTTGTTAGTTAATGCGAGTGTCAATGCTACACAACCAAATGATGTTGAAATTTGCGAAACGACTGGTGGAACAACTTATTTTTTAACTGCTTTAGATTCTGAAGTTTTAAACGGACAATCAGGTTATACGGTTTTATATTATACTTTTCAGGCTGATGCTGTTGCAGGAAATGGAGCCGTAATTTCATCTGTAAATATTCCAATAGGAACCACAACTGTTACAGTTTGGATTAGAATGCAAGACAGTACAAACCCATCTTGTTTTGATGTTACAAGTGTAGATATTATTGTAAACCCATTACCACTAGTAGATGAAATTGCAGATGTAGTTGAATGTAGTAGTTATGTTTTACCCGCATTAACTAATGGAAATTATTTTACAGGTCCAAATGGAACTGGTACTGCTTTATTTGCTGGAAATATTATTGATGAAAGCACAACCTATTACATTTATAATGGACCAGATGCCAATGGATGTTTTAATGAATCTTCTTTTACAGCTTATTTTATTGATGAATATGTTCCAGTTTTAGACCACTGTGGGTTGTTTGAAATTCCAGCAACACCTTATGGAATAGGCGCATTTTATACAGCTGCTGGCGGGCCAACAGGAACAGGAACATTAATTGCTCAAGGAACTCAATTTACAAACACAACTCAATTAAGTATTGTTCAAACAGTTTTTTATTATGCTGAAGTAGACAATCTATTTTGTAGAGACCAACGATTTGATGTCAATATTCATCCAATACCATTAGCAGATGATCCTGCAGATGTCACATTTTGTAACTCTTATACATTGCCTGTATTAACAAATGGTAATTATTTTTCAGGGGCAGGAGCAACAGGAACATCATATTTTGCAGGTGATATTATTACTACTTCTCAAATTATGTATGTGTTTAATAGTAATTCTTTTATTGACGTTGCAGGAAATTCTGGAGCTTGTATTATTGAAAATCCATTTCAAATTAATGTCGTAGATACAACTCTTTTTACAGGAGTTTCAGGTTGTGCAAGCTATACGTTACCTCCAATTACTTTTGGTGGATATTATACCGATCCAATGGGTGGCGGAACACAAATTGATCCAAATATTCCTATTACAACTTCGCAAACTGTATATTATTTTACGAATACATCTGCTTTGCCAAATTGTACCGATAATTTAAATTATAACATTACTATTAATCCTTTGCCTGCAGTAGATGCCATTCCGTCTGGAACGCATTGTGGCGAGTTTATTTTGCCTGCTTTAGCAAATGGAACATATTACACTTTACCAGGAGGACCAAGTGCCATTGGTCAAGTGCAATTAAATGCAGGTCAAATAATTGATTTGTCAGGAACTAATTTAGTACCAGGAACGTATTATATATTTTCTGGACCAGATGCCAATACTTGTGTGCAAGAAAATAGTTTTACAATTGACATTACGCCATTACCAATTGTGGATGAATACATTAATCAGGTTGTTTGTAGTCCGTATTCTATACCAGCTCCAACATTAGGACAAATTTATACAGCGGCAGGCGGACCAACTGGAACAGGAGTTTTAGTTTCTCCAACGGATGTGTTCAGCTCAGACCAAAGATTTTATTTATATTATCAAGATTCAGGAACAGGTTGTATCGTAGATAAACCATTTGAAATGTATTTTAATGGAATAAATTTACCAAATTATAGTGATGTTAATGTATGTGACACTTACACTTTACCCGTTTTAACTCACGTGCCACCAGAACCAACAACAAATTATACGATTGGATATTTTTATAATAACGATGGAACCAATTCTGTACCTAACGGAACTGTTTTTACACCATTAACTGCCAATCCAATTTCGGTTTTTGTTTATGCAGTAAATAATGGTCGTTTTGGAGTGAGTTGTGTTGAGGTAGATGAAATTATTATTAGAGTTTCGGAAACACCAGTAATTACACCAATCGTTTTTGATCCAGAAGAATGTGGTACTTACGTGTTACCAACTTTACCAACTGTTGGATATAATATTGGATATTTTACTGATGCAAATGGAGTAGGACCAATTACAAATTTAAATATTACAAATACAGGAACTTCTTCTCAAACGTATAATTACTTTGTGTATGCGACAGCAACAAATAATCCGAATTGTAACGACCAACAAGCTTTTAGTTTTACGGTTCATCCTTTGTTAAATATTACATTACCTCAAGGAATAATTTGTGTTGACCCTATTACAAATGTTTTACTTCAATCACATACTATACAAACTGGATTAAATCCCGCTGAGTTTACCGTAAACTGGTATTTGAATGGAAATTTAATGGGAACTGGTGTAAATTATACCGCTTTAGAAGCTGGAGTTTACAATGTTGAATTTATAAAATTAACGCCAGATGTAGGTGGTAATTGTAATTATAACGACACAACGGTTACTATAATTCAATCGAGTCCAGCTGCGGCTAATTTTACAGTTAGCCAAGAATTTTCAACTGATACTACTTTTATTACCGTTAATATTACGAATGGTTTAGGTAATTATTTATTCCAATTGGAATATCCTGACGGAAGTACGAGTGCTTTCCAATCGAGTAACGTGTTTACCAATTTAGAATCTGGTGAATATTTTGTCAATATTTATGATACGTTAGGAAATTGTTCGCCAACTCAAGTAGGACCAATTTATATTATTAATTATCCAAATTATTTCACACCGAATGGTGATGGAATTCACGAAACTTGGAATATTTTTGATTTAGCACAACAACCAGATAGTCTCATTTCTATTTTTGATAGATACGGAAAACTATTAAAACAAATCACTCCAAACGGAATTGGTTGGGATGGGAAATACAACGGAAAAGATATGCCGTCTTCAGATTATTGGTTCTCTGTAGAATTCACCACACAGAACAATCAAAAAGGGATTTTTAAATCGCATTTTACTTTGAAGCGATAATAAAAAATAGCGTAGATTTACTTCGTCAGTTCGGCTAAAGCCTCGGGTGTTAATCTACGCTATTTTTTAGAAACAGATTGAGTTAATAGTTAATTACAACTAATCTATAGGTGCATTATTTCTTTAAACTGACTTACGGATAGCGGTTTGCTAAATAGTTTTTTTACATAACAATTTTCATCAGCTCTTTTTAAGTCGTCAGGGTCTAATGTAGAGGAAAGCATAAAGATTTGCGTTTTCTTTTTTAAATCATCAGGAAGTGTATCATAATGTTTAAGAAATTCAAAACCATCCATTTGAGGCATTTTTATATCCAGTAAAATGATTAATTGATCATTAGTAATATAGTTAAATTTATAAAGCCATTCTATTCCTTGTTTTCCATCACTAACTACATTAAAATGAAAATTAGCTAATGTTTTTTTTAGCAATTTTGTGGTAATGAGTTGGTCAATTAAATTGTCCTCTATAAGTAAAATGGCAGAATTAGTTTCCATGATAATTAGGTAAAGTAATAGTAAAAATTGTTCCTTCATTAATTCGAGAACTAGCAGAAATAGTTCCGCCAAGAACTTGAACGGCTTCCATAGTAATGTAAAGCCCTAGTCCAGAACCAATATTATGATTCGTTCCAAAAAACATTTCGAAAATTCGGGGTAAATTTTCTTCATTAATACCAATCCCATTGTCTTTTATGACAATTTTGCACAAATCATTTTCTTTAAAAATTTTTATATCAATTTTCTTTTCTTCTTTTTCAGGATCACCATATTTAATAGCGTTTGAAATTAAGTTGCTAAAAATTATTTTTAATCGCAAAGGATCGCAATGTATTTCGTCAATTTCTAAATTTTTCTCTATTTTGATTGTTTTTGAGTTATCATTATAGCTGTATTGTTGTATAATCCCATCAATCAATTCGTGTAAGTTTACCGTTTCTAAATTTTTATCTACTCTTTTATTTCGAGAATAATCAATAATGTCTTTGATGAACTGATCTTGTTTAGAAATGGTTTGATCCATAAGCTCAAAATAGTGTTTAATCTGTTCTATATCGTCTTCTTCTTTTGCAATTTGCACGAGTCCTTTTAGAGATGTTAATGGAGAACGCAAATCGTGTGAAGTACTGTAAACAAATCGATCTAATTCTTTATTAGCCAATAAAAGATTATCATTTTTCAATTCTATTTCTTGTGTTGATTCTACTAATTTTTTCATCATCATAGAAAAGTAAATACCCACACAGCTAATGATAACCAGAATAAAAAAAGCATTAGCAAAAGTCAGATAACTTTTCATTTTCCATGAACCTTGTACCATTGCATCTGTAAAATTTCTTTCAACTATGGTAAATTCTTCACTTAAAGTTTCAATTTTTAGTAATAAATTATTTTTCTCTACATCTGTTAAAGTGCCTGAAATCACTTTTTTATGAACTTCATTTCCAACCAGTGTTAATTCATCGGTTAGCAAGTTTGCTTCTGCCCAGATATCAAAAGCTTTGGAAAAAAAAGAAACTTTACCAAATTTTTTAAAAAGCCATATGATATCATCAAGATCTTCTTCTTTATTTCTACCAGCCCTTAGACCAACTTTAACCTTTTCATCATCGGAATTGCTATATAATGTATTTAGAGCCAATTTGTCGCCCTCAATTACTTTCATTTCTCTTAAATAGAAATTCCAATACTTAATATTTTTGTTATGTGCATAGGTTGTAAGATAAAGTACGGCATCTTTTTGACCTTTCGAATACTGCGATTCCCCACTTACATATGCCCTATTAGCGGACATAATTTTTATGGTATAATAATTTAAAAATATTAGCGAAGCACACGACAAGAAGATAATACTAAAAAGAAAGTATGCACTCGGATGTTTTATTTTATCAGTTTTTTTTTCATTCATATTCATATGATAAAAGCTTTTTTTTCATCACTAACATATGGGATTACCTTTTCAAACATTGATTATTTTGATTTTTTAAGAAACTTGTTTGTTAGGGTAATTTTGTAAAAAAAATACTGCGGGGGTTTTTAAGAACTCTAAGTTACTACTTTTCAGTTAAATGGCAAATTAAAAAATCATTAAATTATGCACTCACATTTAATTTTTTTTATTTTTACTAATGTATTGCAATGTATTCCATGTCTTTGAAAAAGATACTAGTACTTTAATTTTCAAGAAATGATGAAGTGTTAGGAAGTAATTTATTAGATTTGTTTTGAGTTTAATTTTGGACACGGATTAAAAATCCGCGCTATCGAATAAAAAATTATTAAGAAAACTATAATCAAAATTATGAAGCCTCTCTCAACATCTATACATCAAATAAAAGAATTGCCTAATGGAAGTATTATTATCCTAGAAAATTATTATAAATTCAACGGAGAATCTAATTTATATTGTATTGATAAAGAATCCCAGCAAGTAATTTGGTTTGCTGAATTACCAATGCCTGATGATATTTATTCAAATAAATTTTCAATAAATAATTCTGAAATAACCATAGCATCATGGAAGGGCATAACTGTAAAAATAGATTGTAATACTGGAAAAATAACAGATAAACTTTTTACAAGATGATGTTTCATTCTTCAGCTCCCGAGTCAATCCTTTCGTGTGATAAATGATAAAACAAAAATCCCAAACTCAATTACTGAATTTGGGATTTTTATTTTATAGAAACTAGTAAGTTTATTCAATATCAGAAATTCGTAACGTGTTTACCATTCCTTTATTGGCAATTGGCATAGAAGCCAAGTTAATAACCATATCACCTTTTGTAACATAATTCATTTCTTTACAAATTTTGTTGATGTCATCAATTGTATCATCTGTACTCGTAAATTTATCGTAGAAAAACGCTCGAACACCCCAAAGTAAATTCAGTTGGGTTAAAATTCTTTCGTTAGATGTAAATACTAAAATGTGTGCGTGTGGTCGCCATGCAGAAATTTGAAAAGCCGTGTAACCACTATTTGTTAAAGTTGTAACCGCTTTCGCATTGATACTATCCGCCATCGAAGCCGCATTAAAACAAATAGATTTTGTAATATATCTGGCATTCTTTTTCGTTGGTGGAATATGAGGCACATTAATAAGTGGAGAATCTTCTACACTTTCAATAATGCTTGTCATCGTTTCAATCACCTGAACAGGATAATTACCAACCGAAGTTTCTCCAGAAAGCATTACCGCATCAGCACCATCCATAACGGAGTTGGCAACGTCATTTACTTCCGCTCTTGTTGGTGTTAAACTTGTAATCATCGTTTCCATCATTTGTGTCGCCACAATTACTGGAATACGTGCTAATTTTGCTTTTAAGATAAGTTTCTTCTGAATTAACGGCACTTCTTGCGCAGGAACTTCCACTCCTAAATCGCCACGAGCCACCATCAAACCATCACAAGCAATTACAATTTCGTCAATATTTTCAACCGCTTCAGGTTTTTCAATTTTGGCTATAATTGGAATTTTATGATCCGAATGTTTTTCAATTAAATCTTGTAAATCTTTAATATCTGCTTTGGTTCTCACAAAAGAAAGCGCCATCCAATCTACTTTATTTTCACAAGCGAAAATCGCATCTTTAATATCTTTTTGAGTTAAAGCGGGTAAAGAAACTTTTGTATTTGGTAAGTTGACTCCTTTTTTAGATTTCAAAGGTCCACCTTGAATTACCTTACAAACCACTTCATCTTTTCTATTCGTTTCAATGGCTTCAAACATCAGTTTTCCATCATCTAACAAAATTCTTTCACCCGGATTGACATCTTTTGGAAATTCTTTGTAGTTCATGTACACGCGTTCGGCAGTTCCAGGAACATCGTCTGAAGTTTGAAACGTAATGATATCTCCAGGATTTACAACCACATCTTCTTTCATTACTCCGACACGTAATTTTGGTCCTTGTAAGTCGGCTAAAATAGAAGTGGTGTATCCAAATTCTTTATTTAAATCTCTAATTATGTCTATTCTTTCACTTACATCTGTGTAATCAGCGTGTGAAAAGTTAATTCTGAATACATTAACTCCAGCGTCAATCATTTTTTTAATTACTTCCTTACTACTACAAGCTGGCCCTAATGTGGCAACAATTTTTGTTTTTTTATTTGTATGCATTTTTAAAAAATTAAATTGTTTATTGATTTTAAATTATCTGTTTCTACTTTATAAACCGTAGAAATATTTTGTATTGTACTTATGTTTTGTATTATTTTTTCCGATTTGAAACCCGGTTCCACATTATCTATTTTTAATAAATAATCGGCTGTTTTTAATTCGGGAATCAAATTCATAGTGATATTGTCTTCCGTAAAAAAACCTACATTTTCTTTATTTGAATTAAAATTGGTTTGATTTTTTAGGAGCTCCCAAGTCACATCATGTTTTAAATCGTCATAACTAAACCTAGAAAATTTTCCAGTTCCGTCATTCGATTTAATAGTTATTTCGTTATCATTTCTGGCTAACAAAACATTCAATTTTAAATTGATTAAAAAGCTTAATTTAAAATCTTTTAAATTAGTATGAATCGCAATGAGCTCAAAATCATTTGATTCAAAATCGTCTAATGTAAGTTTAAGATTTGCCATTCCGTTTTTAATAATTGTAAAGATAGTTTTAAAAATTATTAAATTGGTGTAAAAAAGGTTTCCAAACCATTAAATTTTTAATTCAAACGTTGTAGTTGATAAAAAAAATTTATGATTTGTTTTCAATTTTATCTTGTAGGGCAAAAAATGCTCTTTTGGCAGCAGTTTCTTCGGCTTTTTTCTTAGAAGTTGCTCGCGCTTTGCTAATTACCTCGTTGTCCATTAATAATTTTACGCCAAAATGTTTCACACCTTCTTTGCCATCATCTTCAAAAACCTCAAATTTAAAATTGATTTTTTCTTTCTGACACCATTCGATAATTAAACTTTTATAGCTGATTACTTTACCTTCTAATCGTTCAATATCCACATAAGGTTTGATGATTTTTTCGTGAATGAATTTTTCACAGAACGGAAATCCTTTATCTAAATAAATGGCTCCAATAAATGCTTCACATAAATTACCATGAATATTATCACCAAAATGAGACGGATTGACTTTACTTTCAATGAATTGAACCAATTTGAAATCACGACCTAATTCATTTAAATGCTCTCTACTTACAATTTTCGAACGCATTTTGGTTAAGTAACCTTCGTCTCCAGTTGGTACTTTTTTGTACAAATGTGCTGCAATTACACTACCTAACATCGCATCACCTAAAAATTCTAAACGCTCATAGCTAATTGGATAACCTTGTTCATCTAATTTGTTTGAGGAACGATGTGTGAAAGCATGTCTGTAAAATTCTTCAGAATTGGGTTTGAAACCTAATATTTTGGTTAGTTGTCCAAAAAAAACCCCGTCTTGATTAGAAGATGGGGATTTTTTCAATATTTTTTTTAAAATTCTGCGCATGAATTATCCTTCTATTTTTTTGAAAAGTACACAAGCATTGTGTCCACCAAATCCGAAAGTGTTACTCATTGCTACTTTAATATCTCTTTTTTGAGGCGTATTTAAAGTTAAATTTAAAGATGGATCGATATTTTCATCTACAGTTGTGTGGTTAATTGTTGGAGGAACAATACCGTGTTTCATGGCTAAGATAGAAGCAATCGCTTCAATAGCACCAGCAGCTCCTAACAAGTGACCTGTCATTGATTTTGTAGAGTTGATATTAATGTTTTTAGCGTGAGCACCAAAAACATGACTAATCGCTTTTAATTCGGCAACATCTCCTAATGGAGTTGAAGTTCCGTGTGTGTTAATGTGATCTACATCTTCTGGTTTCATGCCTGCATCACGTAATGTGTTTTCCATTACTGCAATTACTCCAATTCCTTCTGGATGTGGAGCGGTTAAGTGATACGCATCAGATGACATTCCACCACCACCAACTTCACAATATATTTTAGCACCACGTGCTTTTGCGTGTTCGTATTCTTCAAAAACTAATGCGCCAGCACCTTCACCTAAAACAAATCCATCTCTGTTGGCATCAAATGGTCTTGAAGCCGTTTCAGGAGATTCGTTTCTTGTTGATAAAGCTTGCATTGAGTTGAATCCACCCATTCCAGCAATCGTTACGGCTGCTTCTGAACCACCAGATACGATTACATCACACATTCCTAAACGAATGTAGTTGAAAGCGTCAATCATAGCGTTTGCTGAAGAAGCACAAGCAGAAACAGTTGTATAGTTTGGACCCATAAAGCCATTTCTCATAGAAATATGAGCTGGAGCAATATCGGCAATCATTTTAGGGATAAAGAAAGGATTGAAACGAGGCGTTCCGTCACCTTTAGCATAACTTAGTACTTCTTCTTGGAAAGTTTCTAAACCACCAATTCCAGCACCCCAAATTACACCAACTCTTTGTTTGTTCACGTTAGAATCTAAAATTCCAGCATCTGCAATAGCTTGCTCACCAGCTACAATAGCATATTGAGCAAATTTATCCATACGTCTAGATTCTTTTCTATCGATAAACTCTTCGATATTGAAGTTTTTTACTTCACAAGCAAATTTTGTTTTATGTTTTTCAGTGTCATAATAAGAAATTGGAGCCGCACCGCTTTTTCCGCTAATTAAGGCATCCCAATATTCTTGAATGTTGTTTCCAATTGGAGTTAAAGCTCCAAGTCCTGTAACTACTACACGTTTTAGTTGCATAAATTTTTTTTTAGTTATATAGAAAAACCCAATGTATCATATTATAAATATAAACATTGGGTATTACATAAATGTCTTATGTGAATGATTGTAATACAATCAATGTTTTTACAAATCTAAACAAAGATTTTTAAAAACAGAAACAAAAATAACAACATCCGTATAAAAATAAATTTACACGGATGAATGGTTATTATTTCTTAGCTTCTTCGATGTAAGAAATTGCTTGACCTACAGTAGCAATGTTTTCAGCTTGGTCGTCTGGAATTTGGATATCAAATTCTTTTTCGAATTCCATAATAAGCTCTACAGTGTCTAATGAATCAGCACCTAAATCGTTAGTGAAGCTTGCTTCTGTTACTACTTCGTTTTCGTCAACACCTAATTTGTCCACGATAATCGCTTTTACTCTTGATGCAATGTCTGACATAATTTTTAATTTTTAATTTATTTGTTGGCAAAAATAAAAAACTTTATTTTAAAACAACATTTTTGTTAGTAAATATAACTACGAATTTATAAAAAAAACTTTCAATAGCCTAATTCTCTAACCTTTTCCTTTAAAAAATATTTTTATTTCTTTCGATTTTAGTGTCTAAACCTAAAGGAATTTATACTTTTGTGTGAAATTTAGACGATTTATTGTTGTAATAAGTTGAAAAAAAAGAGATTTAAAATGAAAAAGATTGTACTTTTTGCTTCCAGCAATGGTTCTAATGCAGAAAACATAATGGCACATTTCGAGAAATCGAGTCAAGGAACTGTAGTCGGTGTGTTCACAAACAATTCACATGCCAAAGTGATTGATCGAGCAAAAAAGTTTCATGTTCCAACGTATGTTTTCAGCAAAACCGAGCTTTCAGACGATACCGTTTTAAATAACTTGCAAGAATTACAACCTGATTTAATTGTTTTAGCAGGTTTCTTATTGAAATTTCCTGTTCATATTATAAATGAGTTTCCGAATAAAGTGATTAATATTCATCCGGCTTTGTTGCCAAATTATGGCGGAAAAGGAATGTATGGAATGAACGTTCATAACGCCGTTTTGGAAAACAAAGAAAAAGAAACCGGAATTACGGTGCATTATGTGAACGAACATTTTGATGAAGGCGAATTTATTTTTCAAGCCAACGTAAATATTGAAAATTGTGAATCTGCAGAAGAAATCGCACAAAAAATTCACGAGTTGGAAATGAAACATTTTCCGAAAGTGATTCAAAATTTAATTTAATTAATGTCATACCAAGTTCACATATACACAGATGGCGCTGCCAAAGGAAATCCCGGTCCAGGTGGTTATGGTGTGGTGATGGAAATGGTAGGCACACCTTATAAAAAAGAATTTTTTGAAGGATTTAGACATACTACAAATAACCGAATGGAATTATTAGCGGTAATTGTAGGTTTAGAAAAATTGAAAGCGCCTAAAACTTCGGTTCTAGTAGTTTCAGATTCTAAATATGTGGTGGATTCTGTAGAAAAAGGTTGGGTTTTTGGTTGGGAGAAAAAATACTTCAAAGACAGAAAAAATCCCGATTTATGGATGCGATTTCTAAAAATTTACCGACAACATAATGTAAAATTTATGTGGATAAAAGGCCACAACAATCATCCACAAAACGAACGTTGCGACGAATTAGCCGTTATGGCATCGCAACAAAAAAACCTAAATGTTGATACTTTTTACGAAACCGAAGAACAAAAACTAATGTAAAATGACACTTTCAAAAGCACTAATTACTAATAATTACAATGTGTTTAAACAAAGTTTAATTGCTCTTGTTGCTGTTATTATTACTGCTAGTTGTTGTTATGCTTTTAATACTTTTTTAGGGTATAAAGTGGTTGCATTTATATTATTGATGACGGTTTCCGTTTTAGCGATGTTGTTCGAAATTGTTCCCGTTTTAATTGCCGCAACGCTTAGCGCGCTAATTTGGAATTTCTTTTTTATCAGTCCAATTTATACGTTTCATATTAGCAATTCGGAAGACATGCTGATGTTTTTAATGTATTTTTTAGTAGCTTTTGTAAATACGGTTCTAACTTTTAAAATTAAGAAAATAGAAAAAAAAGCGAGAGAAAAAGAAGAAAAAGAAAAGACATTAAAATTATATAATACACTTTTAAATTCGCTGTCGCACGAACTACGAACGCCTATTTCTGCGATAATTGGTTCGGTAGATATTCTTCAAGAATCGGATGCGAAATTAACTTCGGAAAATAGAAAATCATTACTAAACGAAATTGAAATTGCAGGTTTGAAACTTAACGATCAAGTCGAAAATTTACTTAATATGAGTCGACTCGAATCTGGAATTTTAAAATTAAAAATGGATTGGTGCGATTTAAATGAACAAATCCGACTAGTCATCCAAAATCATTTTTTATCGAATCCGAGAATCATTTTTAAAGACGAAGAAAACTTCCCAATTTGTAAATTAGACATCGGTCTTTTCGAACAAATTCTAATTAATTTAATCAGAAACGCTCTTTTTTATACGGCTGAAAATTGTACGGTTACGATTTCTATGAAACTAAACGAAAACATTTTGGTTGTAACGGTTGAAGACAATGGTTTAGGAATTCCTGAAGAACATATCAATCAAATATTCGATAAATTTTATAGAGTGCCACAGTCGATTACAGGCGGAACGGGTTTAGGTTTATCTATTGTTAAAGGTTTTGTGGAAGCACACAACGGAACTATTGAAGTGAAAAATAATATTCCGAATGGACTTAAATTTGATATTTTTGTACCTGTTGAAATTACGTACGTAAACCAGTTGAAAAATGAATAAGGCCGAAATACTTGTCATTGATGACGAAGCGCAAATTAGAAAATTACTCGAAATTACTTTGGAGAGTAACGACTTTAAGGTAATTCAAGCGGAAACTGGTAAGCAAGGCGTTTTGTTAGCTGCCAATCATGCTCCCGATTTAATTTTGTTAGATTTAGGTTTGCCCGATAAAAGCGGACACGAAATTTTAAAAGAATTAAGAAGTTGGTATACGAAATCGATTATTATTCTTTCAGTTATTGATCAGGAAGAAGATATCGTAAAAGCATTAGACAATGGCGCTACAGATTATTTAACCAAGCCGTTCAGAAACGCCGAATTAATGGCGAGAATTCGAGCTGCAATTCGAAGAAATTCTTCTGAAAATAATGCGGTTATTTCTCAATTTAACGATTTGGAAATTGATGTCGTTTCTCGAACAGTAAAAAGAAATAATGAATTCTTGAAATTGACTTCTACAGAATTTAATTTACTAGCACTTTTCATCAAAAATGAAGGCCGAGTGCTAACACATCAATACATTTTAAAAGAAATTTGGGGAGTAGGTTCTCAAACCGAAACGCAATATTTACGAGTATTCGTAGGAACACTTCGCAAAAAAATTGAAGAAAACCCAAATCAACCAGAACACATTATTACCGAAAGTGGTGTAGGTTATCGTTTTCAATAAAAGTTTTAATCATAAGATTTCGTCAATTCGAGTGTTCTGATGAAGTATGAATCGGAATGTATCGAGAATAAGAAATGTTTCATTAAAAAAGGTTCTCGATACATTTTTTGTTCCATTTCATTGCTCAAAAAACACTCGAACTGACGTTTGTAATTAATGAGTTCTTTATATTTTCTTTATACCAACCCTTCGTTTCTTTATATTTTACCAATAGCTTTCCGCCGAACTTTGTACCATAAATTTTTAACAATATTATGGAAACAAAAAACGGGCTATCTACTAAAGTAACAGCAGCAACTTTATTAGTAGCATTAGGAATTATTTACGGAGATATCGGAACAAGTCCGCTCTACGCATTAAAAGCTGTTATTGGTACAAGAAAAATTGATGAAATTTTAGTTTATGGTGGACTTTCAGCAATTTTTTGGACACTGATTCTGCAGACTTCAATTAAATACATTTGGCTGACTTTAAAAGCCGACAATAATGGTGAAGGTGGAATTTTCTCCTTGTATGCTTTAGTAAAAAGATACGGAAAAAAATTAGTTATTCCTGCCGTATTGGGAGCCACTACACTTTTAGCCGACGGAATTATCACGCCGCCAATTTCTGTGGCTTCAGCCGTTGAAGGTTTAGGAATGGTAAACGGATTAAAAGACATTATTGCACCAGGAAACAATGTGGTTGTTGGTTTAGTAGTCGTGATTTTATCTTTACTTTTCTTTTTTCAACGTTTCGGAACGCAAGTAATTGGTAAGTTTTTCGGACCCATTATGATGGTTTGGTTTAGTATGCTTTTAATTGCAGGTTTTAATCAAATTTTAAATCATCCTGATATTTTAAAAGCTTTAAATCCTGTTTATGCGTATGAAATGCTAACCCAATATCCAAAAGGTTTTTGGTTGTTAGGTTCGGTGTTTTTATGTACAACTGGAGCGGAAGCGTTGTATTCTGATTTGGGTCATTGTGGAATTAAAAACATTCGCATCAGTTGGATTTTCGTAAAAATAAGTTTAGTTACCGCTTATTTAGGTCAAGCCGCTTGGTTAATGCATCAAAATGAAGACTTTTTAAATGGT
>JAZKHI010000004.1:0-16810 GCA_040385445.1 Bacteroidota bacterium
TCTGCAGATGCTGTAAGAGCAATGAATGGAGATTTAAAAGCGGTTTTAGCTTAATTAGTTTTCAACTTTACATACAAAGCCTACAGGATTTTTCTTGTAGGCTTTTTTATTTTGAATAGGTACACAGATTTGGCGGATTTTATTTTTGTTGGATTGTGGTTAATGATTTCACACAGATTTCTTTGCGTTCTTGGCTGCTTATTATTCACGCAGATTGAAAGGATTTAAAAGGATTTCTCTTTGCGTTCGTTGCGAAAACTTAGCGCTCTTTGCGGTTAATTTTTTACGCAGATTGAAAGAATTTTTGTTAATCTCTGTGGAATTACATAAATTTATAAAATGAAGCAAAAAATTCAAATATCCATTCCAGAACCTTGCCATGAAAGTTGGCAAAATATGACTCCAGTTGAAAAGGGTAGATTTTGTGCGTCTTGCCAAAAGACAGTTTTAGATTTCACTTATTTATCGGACAATGAAATTATTAATTTGGTCAACAAAAAGGATAATTTATGTGGTAGAATTAACGTTTCTCAACTCAATAGAAATTTAATTGAAACAAAAAGAGTATCTAATTATTTCGGATATTTTGCAACTTCAGTTTTAGCTTTTTTAGGTTTGGGAACGGGGAATATAATCGCTCAAGAAAAACCTACACAAGAGCAAACGGATTCAAAATATTTATATAAACCTACTGAATTAGATAAAAAGATTACAGTTAGTGGGGTTGTTCTTGATAATGAAGGAAAGCCCTTACCTGGAACATCAATAATAATTAAAAATACCATTGAAGGAGTTCAATCTGATGAATTTGGCAAATATTCTATTTCTGTTAATTTAAATGATGTTTTGCAATTTGTTTTTTTGGGATTTGAAAATAAAGAAGTTATTGTTACTTCAAATGTGGTAAATGTTCAATTAGTAAGTGAGAATATTGAAATAATAATGGTTGGTGGGATAACTAGAAGACGTAGTTTTCTTGGAAGAACATTTCTTAAAATTGGTAATTGGTTTAGATAGTATATCTTATGAAGCAAAAAATTCAAATATCCATTCCAGAACCTTGCAATGTAGGTTGGCAAAATATGACTCCAGTTGAAAAGGGTAGATTTTGTGGGTCTTGCCGAAAGATAGTTTTAGATTTCACTTATTTATCGGACAATGAAATTATTAATTTGGTCAACAAAAAGGATAATTTATGTGGTAGAATTAACGTTTCTCAACTCAATAGAAATTTAATTGAAACAAAAAGAGTATCTAATTATTTCGGATATTTTGCAACTTCAGTTTTAGCTTTTTTAGGTTTGGGGACTGGAAATATCATCGCTCAAGAAAAACCTACACAAGAGCAAACGGATTCAAAATATTTAAATAAAGCTACGGATTCTGTAAAAGGAATTACAGTAACTGGTGTGGTTAGAGGTAATGAAGGTCAACTTTTGCATGGAGCTACTATTGTTATAAAAGGCACTCAATCTGGAGTTCAAACAAATGATGAAGGAAAATATTCTATTAAAGCGAATTTAGGAGATGCTTTAGGATTTAGTTTCATAAGTTATGAAGATAAAGTGATAACAGTTAGTTCAAATGTAATTAATGTTCAAATGAGCAACTCAAATGTGATACTAGAAGGTTTTATGATTAGTGTAAAAAAACGTACTTTTTTTGGTAGAATATTTCGTAAAAAAACGAATTGGTATAAACCGATTTGATTACTTCTTCAAACTTCTTTTTTGCTTGTAAAATGTTTTTGTAGAAATATATAACGTTTTGTCTAATTCTGTAAAAATTGTTCCGTTTTTATCAGTAATGTGTAGCATTTTGGTATAATCAATTTCGTCTTTAGCTTGTACTTTTTGAATGATTTCTTCTATTTCAAGACTTGTAAATTCAAACGTTGCAAAAGCATTTTCATAAGCTGGACGTTTAAATCTTATGTCGGTTTTTTTATCCCAAACCACATATTCTTTGCCTAAAATTTGCATCAACTGAATCATATAAATTGGATCCGTTGCAGCAAATAAACTTCCACCAAAAATCGAACCTACATAATTCTTATTTCTATACGATAATGGAATTTTGATTTTTACTACATGTAAATCGTCAGATGCGAAAATAATTTTCCCACAACTTCTTCTATACATTGGAGATAGGTTGAAACCCACTTTGAAAATTGTAGCTTTCTTAAAATATCGATTTAAAAATGTAAAAAGTTTATCGTACATAATTATACCATTTTCTTTACTATTTCTGCTAGTGGTAAAATCGCGTGAGTGTCTTCAATACTTGGACCAGCAACCCAAACGGTTTTATAAGTAACTTCGGTAGCTGCTTTTTCAGTAGCTTTCATACCAATATAAAAACGAATCATTTTCACCCACTTTTTCAAACTTTTATTTTTGTTTAAAATTTGTTCTAGCCAAGTTGTTTTAGTTCCTACTTTTTGAACATAAGGTGTATTTATTACTGTACAAGGTGTGCCTGAAATGCGTTCCGTCATGATAATGTCTTTCGCACCATAATCCACACAAGCTTGTTTGTATTCTTGAGAAACGCCTGCTTCATTTGAAGCAATAAACGGACTTCCTACCGAAACGCCAATCGCACCATAAGAAAGCATTTTGTCAATATCTGACTTTTTACTTACACCACCAGCTGAAATTACAGGTAGAGTAGTGCCTTCGTTTAATTGTTTGGTTAATTCTTCCGGACTTAATTCTCCTCTGTGTCCGCCAGCTAAATTGTTCACGGCAATTAAAGCATCAGCACCTAAACTTTCTACTTTTTTGGCAAAATTTAAATCGGTTACATCACAAAAAACTTTGATTCCTACTTTATGTGCTTCATTAATAGTTTCTTCTGGAGAACCTAATGAAGTGATAATAAAATCGACTTTTTCTTCACAAAGAATTCGTAACTGCTCTTTATACTTTACATTTGATTTGTTTACGATTAAATTAAATCCGAAACTTCCTCCATCTACTTTTGCCTTTTTCAATTCAATAATTGCGGTGCGTAATTCTTCTAAAGTTCTATAGTTTAATGCCGGAATACAGCCTGCAACACCACTTTTCATGCCTTCAATAACCATTTTGGTATTGGAAACCAAAAACATTGGTGCGATAATAATTGGGTGTTTTATATTTAGAATTTCGGTTAATTGTAATTTTTGCATGATTGTAAAGTTTTTTCAAATATAGTAAAAAATATTATGCATGCATATAAAAAAAAGAGTTCCGATAATCGAAACTCTTTTTAAAATGATGAAGAAATATTATTTCTTTGGATCGTAACGACGTGTAGTAGCGTTAAACTTGTATTTATTGGTTTGCGTTTTATTAGATAAAAGTACTTCTGAATCTTTAGTTAAAGCGAATTCAAATCCTTCTCGACGTGTTTTTTCAACTGTTTGAGAAGCTGTTTTGTTTTTATCTAAAAACTGAATTTCTTTTATATTAGTCACAGTTTGAATGTTTCCTAAAATTTTAATTTTGGTTGCAGATAAATCCCAAATTTCATTTGAAGTAACCAATGCGTTTTCTTTCTTAAGTTTGGTTTCAGTAATAATATTTTCTGTATAACTGAAGTGAAATAATTTTACACCACCAACTGTAAATGATTTAATTTTAAAGTTTGTTGGCTGTTGTGCTTTATCTTTTGTAGTAATATCTTTTAAAATAACATTTTCTTTTTTTCCAGCATTATCCATTACAATGGCTAATTTTTGTTTGCCGCCTTCGGTAATAATTTCAGCCTTTAAATTTTCAAAAGTTGCTAAAGAGCCACCAGCTGCTTTAGGTGTAGTTTTAGCTTTCTGAGCAAAGTTTATGGAAGTTGTAAGTAAAAATAATGCAAGCAATAGGTTTTTCATTGTGTTGAGTTTTAAGGATTTTGGTTAACCAATGTACAAATTATTTTTAATAAAAAAACCGTGCTGAAAATTTTAACACGGTTTTTTGATTATTTAGTTTTTAACTATTTTTTTTATGGCTTTAATTTCTTTTGTAGAAATTTCAAAAAGATAAATTCCAGATTGGTATTTTTCAAATGGAACAATAGTTTCTAGCGAATTTATTTTATTCTCTAAAAGTTTTCTACCATTTAAATCATAAATAGCATATTTCAAATCCTCAATTAAATTAAGTTTGTCGATTTGTAATGTGAAATTGTTTTTTGTTGGGTTAGGGAAAATAGAGAACTCACTTAACTCAAAACTATCATTTGATAGAACAATTGATAAACTAGCTGGGTTACTTGTTTTCCTGTCGGTAGCACTTGTTGACATTACTCTAAACATATTTCCGTTGTAATTACCTGGGACATTATTTAAAGTTAAAGTGTTTGTGTCAACGCCACTGAATGTTGGATTTGTACCTCCATTTGTAATTGTTGTCCAGTTTATACCATCAGTACTCATTTGCCATTGATATGTTGTTGCATTTGTAATATTTGTTGTAAAAACTACTGTGTCATTTGAATTTATAGTTTGGTCTTGTGGCTGCGTAGTAATTATTAATTCTGTATTTGCACAATCTATATCAATTGTAAAAGATGTGTAGTCATAGCAACCTAAAGCGTCATTATTAGCTACTTTAATGTAAATTTCTGTATTTTCTGTTATATTAAAAGCTGTTGGATTTATGATTTGATTTGCTTCTAGAAAAAAATCATTTTCACTTGGAAAATATTCAATTGTGTAATCATTCGGATTTAATCCATTTAAGATATATGGAAGTTGATCTGTTAAATTAATTGTAGGATTACATGTGTCTAAAGGTCCGTTAACAATATATGTAGTATTATTAATGGCAGGCATTGCACTAAAAGTAATATTAACTGAATCTTCTGCAGGTGTATTACAAATTGTATTTGTCGCAACTACTTTCCACGTCCCATTTTGAGTAACCGTAATTTGTTGTGTTGTTAAGGCAGGTTGTAAAACATTGTTTAAATACCATTGATATGATAATGCGCTCTGATTTTCTGCTCTAAAATTACATTTCAAATTGTAAGAAGTACTTCCATCACAAAATATGATATCATTACTTAGTATTTCTGTATTAGTTGGACCGGCTAAATATAAACCACAAATTATATTACAGTCACTAGTTCCAGCTCCTGGAACTGCTGCATTAGTTTGTTCCATTACAAAATAACCTGGTGTGTTAGAAAAATTTGTTGTTAGCATCACATAATAACTTCCTGGTATGGCATTAGGAATTGTGAAATTTTCTGTTGCAGATCCGGAAAAACTACAAGCAACAACATTATTAGTCATTGTTGTATTTCCATCAGGGTAATCATATAATTGAGTATTACAATTTGGTAAGCTATTAAATGGCCCCCAACATATAAAATCTATATCTTGATTGTTAAAAGAAGGTGCATTGTCTCCTTGATGTAAATTGTAATCTATATTACCCATGAAACCTACTCTGAAAACAAACCATGATGGATTTGGCGTACTAGATAAGCATCCAATTCCTCCTAAAGTGGGTTGGCCAGTCACATTAAAAGTTGGATTTATATCTCCACAAACTGGTGTTGGGTCATCACAAATTGAAGTTTGAGAATGTATTGATGAGATTGAAAAAATAAATAGTACTAAAGCGTAGATTTTTTTCATTATAAAATTTTTAAATTTAATTTTGTACGAAAATAAATAAAAAAACCGAGTAATTTCTTACTCGGTCTAATTTTATTTAATCTTTGTGAATCCCGATTATATCGGGATAAGCGATTCACTCAATTTATGAAAATTGGTTCTCTGCTTATTTTACTTCTTCGAATTCAACATCTTGAGTTGTATCACCTCCAGCTTGTGGTTCTGCTTGTGCAGCTCCTTGAGCGTCTCCAGTGTTATACATTTCAGCTGATGCGTTAGTCCAAGCTGTATTGATTTTCTCTAAAGCAGGCGTAATTGCAGCAACATCTTTTGCTTCGTGAGCCATTTTTAATTCAATTAAAGCTAAGTTGATTGCAGTTTTGTTATCTTCAGATAATTTATCTCCAAATTCACCTAATTGTTTTTCCGTTTGGAAAATCATTGAATCAGCTTCGTTTACTTTATCAGCAGTTTCTTTAGCAATTTTATCTGCTTCAGCATTTAATTCTGCATCTTTTTTCATGCTTTCGATTTCTTCAGCTGTTAAACCAGAAGAAGCTTCGATACGAATATCGTGAGATTTTCCAGTTCCTTTGTCAGTTGCAGAAACTTTAATGATACCATTAGCATCAATATCGAAAGTTACTTCAATTTGAGGAATTCCTCTTGCTGCTGGTGGAATACCATCTAAATGGAAACGACCAATAGTTTTGTTATCTGCTGCCATTGTTCTTTCACCTTGAATAACGTGAATTTCAACACTTGGTTGGTTATCTGCTGCAGTTGAGAAAACTTGCGATTTTTTTGTTGGGATAGTTGTGTTAGACTCAATTAATCTAGTCATAACGTTACCCATAGTTTCAATTCCTAATGATAAAGGAGTAACGTCTAATAACAATACATCTTTTACATCACCAGTTAAAACTCCACCTTGAATAGCTGCACCAATTGCTACAACTTCATCAGGATTAACTCCTTTTGATGGTTTTTTACCGAAGAATTTTTCAACTTGCTCTTGAATAACTGGGATACGAGTAGAACCTCCAACTAAAATTACTTCATCAATATCAGAAACTGATAAACCAGCATCTTTTAAAGCTTTAGCAACTGGCTCCATTGAACGCTTGATTAAAGAATCAGCTAATTGTTCAAATTTAGCACGAGTTAAAGTTTGTACTAAGTGCTTTGGTCCTGAAGCCGTAGCAGTAACGTATGGTAAGTTAATTTCTGTTTGAGCAGAAGCAGATAATTCAATCTTAGCTTTTTCAGCAGCTTCTTTTAAACGTTGTAAAGCAGTTGGGTCTTTTCTTAAATCTAAACCTTCAGCAGCATTAAAGTCGTTTGCTAACCAGTCAATAATAACTTGGTCAAAATCATCTCCACCTAAGTGAGTATCTCCATTTGTAGATAATACTTCAAAAACACCGTCTCCTAATTCTAAGATTGAGATATCAAAAGTACCACCACCTAAATCGAATACTGCAATTTTTTGATCAGTAGCTTGTTTGTCTAATCCATAAGCTAATGCCGCTGCAGTTGGCTCATTGATAATTCTCATAACTTTTAAACCTGCAATTTCACCAGCTTCTTTAGTCGCTTGACGTTGTGCATCATTAAAATATGCAGGAACAGTAATAACTGCTTCTGAAACTGAATGACCTAAATAGTCTTCAGCAGTTTTTTTCATTTTTTGTAAAGTCATTGCAGATAATTCTTGTGCCGTATATAAACGACCATCGATATCTACACGTGGCGTATCATTATCACCTTTAACTACTTTGTAAGCAACAGTAGAAGCTTCTTTAGCACTTTCCGAGAACTTGTTACCCATAAATCTTTTGATAGATGCGATAGTTTTAGTTGGGTTAGTTACAGCTTGTCTTTTTGCAGCGTCTCCAATTTTAATTTCTCCACCTTCTACAAATGCAATTACAGATGGTGTTGTTCTTTTTCCTTCTGCATTAGCAATTACAACTGCTTCTCCACCTTCCATTACAGAAACACAAGAATTGGTTGTACCTAAATCGATTCCAATAATCTTACTCATTTTATTTAATTTTAAATTTTATTCGGTTTATTTTTTAAACTCGTTTTGGATAAGTCAAGTTTTGTGCCAAGATAACATACTGATAGAAATTGGCAGTTATTCCGTTTTTGGCATAGTTTTAATCTGACAAACTGTCATTTGTTTAATAGCTAACTTGCTGGTTTTCTGTCAGAAAGTGTTTTTGTGTCGTAACGATTAAAGATGATAATCGTGAAGAATGCTAACATGTAAATAATTAAATCTTCAAATGAAAAGGTATTGCCTGCCACAATTCGTAGCATTCTATTTTTTTCTAAATTAAAATACGACAACACTTGAAAGTATTGAATGACTTCTACAGTAAAAGCAAATATCAATACGCTTAAAGCGATTTTGTTTTTATCTGCTTTTATAAAACTCAATAGAAAGTAATAGACTAAGAAAATCACTAAATAATCTCCAAAATATGGTCTGATGAAATTGTCTTTAATATATAGTGCAATAATCACTTCAATAATAAATATCGAAATAAAGATTAAAAAGTATTTTAAATTGAATTGAAACATTAGTTATTCGAATTAAACAACACCTTTTTATTGAACACAATAATTGAAATTCCAATTAAACTGTAAGCAATCAATTGCGAAAATTGAATGTCTTCTTTAAAGTAGAATAGTGCCAAAAAGAAATTGATCAACGGATTCGTGTACATTAAAATTCCAACTGCAGAAGAATTCATGCCTTTTAAAGCGAATAAATTCAAGAATAATGGAATAATTGTAAACAAAACCACAATTAATCCCATCATCATATAAAACAAACTTTCTGTCGGAACTGCAGCACTGAATTTCGGATAAAACGGTAATAAAACCAAGCTCGCAATCACCAATTGAATGGTTAAAACTAAGAATTTATCAAACTCATTATTTCGTCTTTGACTAATTAAATACAAAGCAAATGAAGTAGCAATTACAAAACTATAAATCAGTTCTTTAGCGTGTCCGTAAGATAAAATTGCACAACTAATCACACAAATCGCCACAGCTAACCATTGCCAATTGTCGAGTTTCTCTTTTAAGATAACAAACGCTAAAACGGTTGTGATGATTGGACAAATTAAATACGCTAAGGATGCCGATTGCAAACTCACGTGGTTGACAGCATACATAAATAAAAACCAATTGAATACTAATAAAAATCCACCAGCAGCTGTAAGTAAAATGGTATTTCGTTGTTTCTTTTTGGAAAAAGATTGAAATAATTCTAAGCTACTTTTTAATAAATTAATTCGGAAGCTAAAATTAATAACCAATAAAACTACGGTTGAAAAAAACACGCGATAAAATAAAATATCTAGAGAAGGATAATCGTGTAAAGGTTTTAAAGCTAAGCTAAAAAATCCCCAAATTATAAAAGCTATTAAGGCAGATAAATAATATTTATTAAACTTCATTTGTCAAATGTTTTTGCAAAGATATAGATAAATGTGCCAATACATGGATGAGTCAATGTGCCAAAATTCTGTTAATAATTAGCATCAAACAAAAATAAACTATCTTTGCAGCTCAAAATACAAATATGACATTTCAAGATTTAAATTTACATAGAAATATACTTCAGGTTTTAGAAGAAGAAAAATATACTAGTCCAACACCAATTCAACAACAAGCGATTCCAATTATTTTAGAAGAATACGATTTAGTAGGTTGTGCACAAACCGGAACAGGAAAAACGGGTGCTTTCGCCATTCCGATATTAAATTATTTACATCCAATTGTTGGTTCAAAAACAAAAAGAAAAGTAATTAGAACGTTGGTTTTAGCACCAACACGTGAATTGGCACACCAAATTCAAGATAGTTTTGCAACTTACGGAAAATACATGAATACCAAATCGATGGTGATTTATGGTGGTGTTAGTCAAGTTCCACAAGTACAACAACTAAAAGATGGTGTTGACATTTTAATTGCCACTCCAGGTCGTTTTTTAGATTTGAATAAGCAAGGATTTTTGGATATGGATCACATACATCATTTAGTTATTGATGAAGCCGATCAAATGCTAGACATGGGTTTCATTAATGATGTAAAGAAAATTATCAAAATACTTCCAGACAATCGTCAGACTTTATTGTTTTCTGCAACGATGCCTGTGGCGATTAGAGAATTGGCTGATCAATTTTTGAAAAAACCAAAATATGTAGCGGTTGCTCCAGTGTCGAGTACGGCAGAAAGAGTGAACCAAAAAGCATTCATGGTTCAAAAAGAAGACAAACGAAAATTATTGATTCATTTAATTGAAGAAGAAAATATAAATAACGTGCTGGTTTTCGTGAGAACAAAACACAGTGCGGATAATGTGGTAAAAGCCTTGAAAGCGAAGAATATTTCTGCTGAAGCGATTCACGGAAATAAATCTCAAAATAACAGAATTAAAGTTTTAGACGGATTTAAAAGTCAAGAAATTTCAGTTTTAGTAGCAACAGATATTGCTGCTCGTGGAATTGATATCGATTTATTACCTTATGTAATCAATTTCGATTTACCGAATATTCCAGAAACGTATGTTCACCGAATTGGTAGAACGGGAAGAGCTGGAAATGAAGGTTTAGCGATTTCATTTTGTAGTAAAGACGAATTACCTTACTGGAAAGACATTGAGAAATTAACACGCCAGCAAATTAAAGTGGTGAAAGACAATCCATATCCGTTTAGAGAATTCACAGATGAGGAATTAAAAAATAAAGAAACGGATACTCGTGGAAAGAAAAACCCAGTAAAACAAAAACAAAATCACGCACCAAAAGCTGCTAAAACTGCTAAAACAGATAGTTCTAATTCAAGAAAATCAGATACTTCAAAGCAAAATAAAAAGCGTTGGTATTAGAAATTTTGGTTTAAGAGTTTAAAGGTTAAAAGTTTAAAAGGAATGAATTCAGAGTTGAATTTGTTCCTTTTTTTATGCAATTTTCAGACTATAACAAATCAACTTTAATAAGTTTTAAAAATTTTCACTTCCGTCTTCCAACTTCCAACTTCATATCTTATCTTTGCTACTATAACGATTTAGTATTATGGAGTGTATTTCAGTTTTTGATATGTTAAAAATAGGCGTTGGCCCTTCAAGTTCTCACACTTTAGGACCATGGCGTGCTGCGGAAAAGTTTTTAGCAGAATTACGTAATCAAAATATAATCAATCAAGTACATCGCGTAAAAGTGGATTTATATGGTTCGTTGTCGTTGACAGGAAAAGGTCACGCTACAGATTTGGCAGTCATGTTAGGTTTAAGTGGTGCTGATCCTGAATATGTGCCAATTGATGCTATTGATTCCATTATTGAAGATATTAAAACGAATGGCGAATTGTTATTAGATAACGAATTCAAAATTCATTTTAATATTGTTTCCGATATCTTTTTTAATAAGAACTTTTTACCTTTTCATGCTAACGGATTAATCTTTACAGCATATACAAACGACTCAGAATATAGTTCAACCTTTTATTCAATTGGAGGTGGTTTTGTAGTTAAGGAAGAAGAAAATAACGATGCAAAATCAGAAATAAAATGTGCTTTTCCATTCCCAATTGACAAAGGAGTGGAATTATTAGCTTTTTGTCATGCCGAAAATAAAAAAGTTTCAGAAATTGTTTTTGAAAACGAAAAATCAATGCGTTCCGAAGAAGTAATTCACTCCGAATTAATGCGAATTTGGAACACGATGTTAGAATGTATGTACATCGGCGCTCATACCGAAGGAACTTTGCCTGGCGGACTAAATGTGCACAGAAGAGCATATGATATGCACACGAATTTAATCGGAATTGCTAATTATAATTCTCCACAAGAATGGTTGCATTGCATTCGTCAAACCGAAGTTAAATTCCGACAAATATTAAAATGGGTTTCCTGTTTTGCTTTGGCAGTAAATGAAGTAAATGCGTCGTTAGGTCGTGTTGTTACAGCTCCTACAAACGGAAGCGCTGGAGTTATTCCTGCCGTTTTAATGTATTATTTGGTAATTGAAAACCACGATGCTGGCGAAAAAGAAATCAAGCAATTTTTAATGGTGGCTGGAGAAATTGGAAGTATCTTCAAAAAAGGTGCAACTATTTCAGCTGCAATGGGTGGTTGTCAAGCAGAAATTGGCGTATCATCGGCAATGGCTGCAGCTGCATTATGTGAATTAATGGGTGGAACTCCAGATCAAGTTTTAGTTGCTGCTGAAATTGCTATGGAACATCATTTAGGAATGACATGTGATCCAATTGGTGGTTTAGTGCAAGTTCCTTGTATTGAACGTAATACAATGGGAGCAATCAAAGCGATTAATGCTGCAGAATTAGCTTTAGAAACAAATGCTAAAAATACTTTAGTATCATTAGATAATGTCGTTGCCACGATGTGGGAAACCGCCAAAGATATGAATTCGAAATACAAAGAAACTTCAGAAGGCGGCTTGGCTATTGGAGTTGGTTTAGCGGATTGTTAAAACTCAAAACTCATACTAGTCGTAACAGAAAAATTATCTTTTTTATATCCTAAATCAAATACATTTTCTGTTGCATGTAACCATTTCGCTTCCGTTCTAATTTTCATTTTTGTATTTGGCAAAAAATCAAAATTTATCGAATTTCCTAAAGTCTCAAATGGCAAATTGAATACATTTATTACAGCGTTGTTTTTATCACTATAATATTCAATTCTGTGAGCCATTTGCCATTTATCACTTATTTTATACTGTGAAATTAAAATCGGACTCATCCAATTTACATGTTTGTTGTTTGCAGAAGAAGTATCTTGAATACCGAAATCGAAACCAGAAATAGTACGCCATTTTGCATTCCAAGTTTTATCCCAATATAAATTACTAAAATAACGGTAAGCTAATTCAGTTCCGTAATATTCTTTACCTATAAAAGTACTCCAATTTAACGTGCTATTTTCGTTAGACTTATAAGCTAATTGCGTTCCCAATGCTGGCGGAACATTATTATCGGGTTTGTCAATACGTTGCCATCCATTTGTAGCGAAAATTGCTAAACTTAATTTATTTGAAAATTGATGATTTAATTTTATTCCCGTCATATAATACGGCGTAGCTTCTGCTATATTTGATCTTGTTAATGTTAGGTTTGAATGAGAAATTGCGGTTTCAAAACCGATATAACTTGGCAAAATACCAGCCTCTAAAGAAGTTTTTTTAGATTTATTTAAATATACACCTAAATACGCTTCATTAAATAATTTTAAATCTTCATTAGCGTAATTATCATCAACATAAGTTCCTGCATGAACAGATAATTTCGCATATACATTATCATAACTTATAGATGCTCTTATTAAAGCAATGTTAATATTAAATTCGTTTTGACGATTATAACTATATAAAAATGATTGTTTTGAATTCCCTTCAGGTTGATCAAAATCATAAGAATAATAAGTGTCAATATATCCTGATAAATCTATTTTTAAATCTGGTTTTTTTTCTTCTTCTTGTGCTAAAGTAATAAGGCTAAATACTAATAAAGTAAAGGTGTATAATTTTGTCATTTTAATTTTTCTTTCTTCTTGTGTCTATAATATGAACAATTTTCCATCTCGAACCTTCGGGATTGTTTTCAAGCAGCAAAGTAAAGGAATTTGTTCCAATATGACTCAATTTTTCGTTCACATAAAATTCATAAGGTGTCCAAACCTGTGCCATCGAACCATCAATTTGAATTTTGTAGCTTAAAAGACGCTCTTCAATTTTTAAATCTTTTGGAATAGCTGCAATTGACTTGTAAAACTCCTCATTACTTTCAAAAGACAACGTTCCAATTGTGTTTTTCTCCATAATTGATTGTAACTTCATTTCTTTATGACAAACCGTTTGAATTTTCAAAGTATCAGCGGTTTGTAAACCTTCAAAAAATACTGAAATAGATTGTTTAATTTGCTTTTCTTGTGCTGAAATCGATAAGCTAAATAATAGCAAAAAAGTTATAAATAAATTTTTCATTTTTATATGGTTTTAATTGTAATTTCAAAGAGACGCTTTCAGCGTGACAAACTTTGCGAATACTTTGGTTTAATAAATAATCTGCGAATCTGTGGTCATTTAAAATAATAAGTATTAAATGTAGAAAAATTGTTACAATCCATATCTTTATATTAATTTTGTATCATTAATTTTCAGAAATGTGATTAGGAACAAAAACTTCCAACTTCCAACTTCTGACTTCTAACTTAAAAAGAATGTCTGTAGCAAAAAAAGATTATAAAAAAATTACAACGAAGTCGTTAATTGATATGAAAGCCAATGGTGAGAAAATTTCTATGCTAACGGCATACGATTTTACTATGGCGAAAATTGTGGATACTGCTGGTATAGATGTGATTTTAGTTGGCGATTCGGCAAGTAATGTAATGGCTGGTCACGAAACAACATTACCAATCACTTTAGATCAAATGATTTATCATGCAAGTAGTGTGGTAAGAGCAGTTGACAGAGCTTTAGTTGTGGTGGATTTACCTTTTGGAAGTTACCAATCGGATTCAAAAGAAGCGTTGCGTTCTTCTATTAGAATTATGAAAGAAAGTGGTGGACATGCCGTAAAATTAGAAGGTGGAAAAGAAATTTCTGGTTCGATTAAAAAAATATTAAACGCTGGAATTCCAGTAATGGGGCATTTGGGTTTAACACCGCAATCGATATATAAATTCGGAACATATACAGTTCGTGCCAAAGAAGAAGAAGAAGCGGAACAATTATTAGAAGACGCTAAAATGCTAGAAAGAATTGGTTGTTTTGCTTTAGTTTTAGAAAAAATTCCAGCGAAATTAGCTCAAAAAGTTGCCGAAAGTATTTCTATTCCAGTAATTGGAATTGGAGCAGGTGGTGGCGTTGACGGTCAGGTTTTGGTTTTACACGACATGATTGGTATGACACACGAATTCAGCCCAAGATTTTTACGTCGTTATATGAACTTATTTGAAGATATGACAAAAGCAATCGGACAATATGCTGCTGATGTTAAATCGAAAGATTTTCCAAATGCGAATGAACAATATTAAATAAATTACAATGTCACATTGAGCGGAGTCGAAATGCTTTTAAATGTCTTCTCCCGAAATTTCGGGACGCTCAGACTGACATAATATATAATTAAGAATTTTTAGAAAGTCTAAAATTCTAAGAAATCAAACAATCTAAAAATCTAAGATGAAAATAGTTTCAGATTCAAAAAATCTTCAAATCCTACATGAAGACAATCATATAATTGTAGTGAACAAGCGAGTTGGAGATATTGTACAAGGCGATAAAACAGGCGATGAGCCTTTATCTGAAATTGTAAAATCATATCTAAAAGTTGCTTACGATAAACCAGGTGAAGTGTTTTTAGGAGTGGTTCATCGTTTAGATCGTCCAACAACAGGAATTGTTGTTTTTGCAAAAACTTCAAAGGCTTTAACACGATTAAACGAGACGTTTAAAAAACGTGAAACTCAAAAAACATATTGGGCTATCGTAAAAAATGCACCACCAAAAACAGAAGATACTTTAGTACATTTCTTAAAAAGAAACACGAAAAATAATACTTCAAAAGCACACTTAAAAGAAGTTCCAGAATCTAAAGAAGCAAAATTATCATACAAAATAATTAAAAAGCTAGATAATTATTATGCTTTAGAAATCGATTTGCATACGGGTCGCCATCATCAAATTAGAGCACAACTTACAGCTGTTGGTTGTCCAATTAAAGGCGATTTGAAATATGGTTTTGATAGAAGTAATCCAAACGGTGGAATTCATTTACACGCTAGAAAACTCGTTTTAACGCATCCAGTAACCAAAGATGAATTAGAAATTATTGCGCCAGTTCCTGAAGATGTTTTGTGGAAATTAGTGTAAAATAAGTTATAAAGTCCAACGTTAAAAAGTCTAAAATGAAAATCTAAAATAAGACTTTAAAAACTTTTAGACATTTGACTTTAGACTTACATATTTTTTGTATTTTTGAAACTTAAAATTTAAAACCATGTCAACAGTAACATTAGGAGGAAATCCAGTAAATACAAACGCAACTTTGCCAGCAGTTGGTTCTGCTGCACCACAATTTCAATTAGTAGGAAACGATTTATCTGATGTTTCTTTGCAAGACTTTAAAGGACAACGTGTTATATTAAATATTTTCCCAAGTATTGATACAGCAACTTGTGCGACTTCAGTAAGAACTTTTAATAAAATGGCTAACGATTTAGAAAATACAAAAGTTTTATGTATTTCTAGAGATTTACCATTTGCTCAAAAACGTTTTTGTGGTTCTGAAGGATTAGAAAATGTGGTAAATTTATCAGATTTTAGAGACGGAAGTTTCGGAGATAATTACGGTTTAACATTAACTGATTCTGCATTAAAAGGATTACACGCAAGAGCAATTGTTGTTGTTGATGAAAACGGTGTAGTTTCTCATACAGAATTAGTAAGCGAAATTGCTAACGAACCAAATTACGAAGCAGCTTTAAAAGCATTATAATTTTATGATTCAAGACAAAAGATTTGTTTCTGGAAGAATTAAAAGTATTGGCTTTGCTGTAAAAGGCGCTTATAAATTAGTGTCAACTGAGCATAGTGTAATGGTGCAATTTTCCATTATGATTCTAATGATTTTTGCTGGTTTTTACTTCAATATTTCTAGAGAAGAATGGATGTTACAAATTTTAGCATTCGGATTGGTCTTGGCTATTGAAGGTTTAAACACGGCTGTAGAAAAAGTGGCCGATTTTATTCATCCAGAATTTCACGAAAGAATAGGTTTTATTAAAGATATTGCTGCAGGAGCAGTTTTGTTTGCAGCTTTTAGCGCAATAACTGTTGGTGCATTAATTTATGTCCCAAAAATATTCAATTTATAAAATTTAATGGCTAAAAAAGAAGTTTCAAATACAACTGAAAATAAATTGAGTAATTCAATTTTCAAAACATCACGTGGACAAAAATTCATTGTTGGTGTTTTGTTCGTTATAATTGCAGTAATATTATTATTGTCTTTTATATCGTATTATATTTCAGGAAATAATGATCAAAGTCAAATCAATGAGCTTGGCGATAGAAATATTGTTGTAGAAAATTGGTTAGGAAAAATTGGCGCTTGGTTGTCAGATATTTTCTTGCATAAAGGATTTGGAGTTTCTTC
>JAZKHI010000005.1:0-52409 GCA_040385445.1 Bacteroidota bacterium
GACGAATATCGCAAGCAATTACCAATACATTATAGGCTTGAAATTCCATAAATGCGCTAGGCGGAATAAATCCGTCAACGGCAACTGCAGCCCAACCAATTTCCTTCAAAATACGGTTCATACCATACATGTTCGGAATGTTGTCTATCTCTAAACCGGTTTTTTCTAAACCTTCTAAATAAGAATTATGAGCTACTTTTGATAAGTAATCTACGTTTTTACGCATTACATATCTCCAAACAGCTTGGTTTATAGGTGTGTAATCATTATAATCTTGTGGGATTATGAATTGTTTTAAATGTTTAGGTAACCTGTCTATCAATGGGTTACTTTCAAAATTTGATTCCATTTTTGTGTTTTGTTGTTTGATGTAAAATTACGATAAATTTTATATCAATCTTATACTAGTATAGTTTTTATTATACTAAATAAAAGACAAAGTATATTTAATTCGTTTCTTGTTCTAATTGTTGGATTTTTGCTTTTCTGTTTTTAAGAATATTGATATAACGTAAAGCAATTTTGTCGCCATAATCCGTGTATGATTTCGTTGCCCAATCGATAGCTTTGTCTAAATCGCCATTAATTTCATTGATAATCGCCATGTTGTAGCAAGCTCTTCCAGCAATTTTAGCATCTCTGTTGTTGGTTTCTAGAAGCCATAATTCGGCAGCGCTATCCCATTTTCCAGCTTGTGCTCTTCTTTTTCCGATTTCGAAATTAGATGTTCCTTTTACATAATAATCTCTGTGAACTCTAATATTATATGGTAAAATTCTAATCGCATAATCTTGCCCGATATTTTTAGAAACATTCATTACGGCATCTTTTCTTCCAGCAATGGTTTCAAAAGCTTTAAAAGGATTTATTCCTCTGGCGCTTAACGCAACGTTATTTGAAGTTGCATATTGGTCGCTAATAATCTTGTCTTTATTATCGTAAATCCTCCAACCCGATTTGATTAAGGTGTTTACGGTTGCTTCATGTTCAATAATTGGAATTTTTATACCAAAACTATTGTTAACTTGACTATTAACTGTTCTGTAGTTAATTTTAGAATCAGTATCGAAAAATGAAAGTTCATAAATGGCTTCTACATTATGTTTTTTGCAGATTTCGTCAATTTTTGCCCAAGATAATTCTGCAGAAAATTGATCAATTCCATACTTTTTATAATCAATACTATCAATTAAGACTACATTTTGAATTCTGTTGTTTTTTAATAGTTCGTCTTTAAGATTTTCGATGGTTACTAGACTACCTTTTTTATCCAATTCTTTTCCTTCGATTGATAAAATTTTGTCGACCGCATCAATGGCTTCGTATTTCTTATCTGGAATACTTCTGTTGATAACACCAATTTTTGTAATTTGTTTGTTAATGTAAACAGGAGCAGGTTGTGTTACAGGAAGCGTTAAGTCATTTGTAGCGCTACATGAGCTTAAAATAAGTACAAGTAAAACTAATAGTTTTGAGTAGTATTTTTTTATCATATTTTATGTTTTTAATTACTATTTGGGATTAAAAAAACCGCAATGTGATTTGCGGTTTTAAAAATATAATTTTATTTTACAATTGGCGGATATTTTTCTAAAATTTTTGCCACAAATTCTGCAATTCTTTCATCTTTTCTTTCAGAATCTGTTGTTAGATAACCACTTCCGATTCCTTGCCAAACTAATTCTTTTGTTTTTGCATCAATAATGTCGATGTATAAAGTTCCTTCAGGCGTTGAAGTTGTACTAGTGTAGCCCATTCCCCAACTTGGTCCCCATCCCCAACCGAAACCATAACCCCAACCCATGTTGTTGTAAACATTAATTCTTTCACGTTCTTTTGTGAAAATGCTAATTAATACATCTGGGTTTTCAGATTTTGTAAAACCTTTAGAAGGCATAACATCATCAATAGCGTATAAAATTCGTTTTTTGTCTAAATCTGAAATTTCAGCTTTATCAATACTTGTTTTATTATAAGCATACGTTTTATATGACGCAAAATCTGCTTTTTTGTCATAATCAGTATTCACGTACACGGAAGAACATGAAGTTAGGATAAATAATCCTAAAAGTGAAAGTAGTTTTAGTGTTTTCATAACAATTTTATTTAAGTTAATAAATCCTCGTCAACTAAATTTGGAAGTGTTACTTTTAATAAAGGTTGTGTTTCCATAGCGCGTTTTATGGCGAAAATTGCACCTTCATTTCGAGCCCAATTTCTTCTTGAAATTCCGTTGTTTACATCCCAGAACAACATCATTTCCAAACGTTTAGACGCTTCTTTAGTTCCATCAAGAAGCATGCCAAAACCTCCGTTTATTACTTCGCCCCAGCCAACTCCACCACCATTGTGAATAGAAACCCAAGTGGCACCACGGAAACTATCTCCAATTACGTTTTGAATGGCCATATCTGCTGTAAAACGAGAACCATCATAAATATTTGAAGTTTCTCTGTAAGGTGAGTCAGTTCCTGAAACATCATGATGATCACGACCTAAAACAACCATACCGATTTCTCCACGAGCGATCGCTTGGTTGAAAGCTTCGGCGATTTTAATACGGCCTTCAGCATCAGCATAAAGAATTCTGGCTTGAGAACCAACGACTAATTTGTTCTCTTGAGCGCCTTTAATCCATTGGATGTTATCTGCCATTTGTTGTTGAATTTCAACTGGCGAGTTTTTCATCATTTCTTCTAAAACATCACAAGCAATTTTATCCGTTTTTGCTAAATCTTCCGGATTTCCAGAAGCACAAACCCAACGGAAAGGTCCAAATCCATAATCGAAACACATGGGTCCCATAATGTCTTGCACGTAGCTTGGATATTTAAAATCGATATTGTTTTCTGCCATAACATCCGCTCCAGCACGAGAAGCTTCTAATAAAAAGGCATTTCCGTAATCGAAGAAATACGTTCCTTTTGCAGTATGTTTATTAATTGCAGCCGCATGACGACGCAATGTTTTTTGAACTTCTTCTTTAAATTTATCAGGATTATTCGCCATCATTTCATTTGATTCTTCAAACGAAAAATCAGTAGGGTAGTAGCCACCAGCCCACGGATTGTGAAGTGAAGTTTGGTCTGAACCTAAATCAATATGTAAATTTTCTTGGTCAAATCGTTCCCAAACGTCTACAATATTTCCTAAATAAGCAATGGAAACAACTTCTTTATTTTCTAACGCTTTTTGAACTCTAGCTACTAAAAGCGTAATATCTTCTACAATTTCGTTTATCCAACCTTGAGAATGACGAATGTGAGTGATTTTAGGATTTACTTCGGCACAAACCGTAACACAACCAGCAATATTTCCTGCTTTTGGTTGTGCGCCAGACATTCCGCCTAATCCTGAAGTTACGAATAAACCTCCAGATGGTGATTTTTTAATTTTTCGGAAACCATTTAAAACGGTGATAGTTGTTCCATGAACAATTCCTTGCGGACCGATGTACATGTAACTTCCTGCAGTCATTTGTCCGTATTGAGAAACTCCTAAAGCATTCATTTTTTCCCAATCGTCAGGTTGAGAATAATTCGGGATAGTCATTCCATTTGTTACAACTACTCTTGGTGCTTCTTTATGAGAAGGAAATAATCCCATTGGATGTCCAGAATACATTGATAAAGTTTGCTCGTCTGTCATTTCAGACAAGTACTTCATCGTTAGTAGATATTGCGCCCAGTTTTGAAAAACGGCACCATTTCCACCATAAGTAATTAACTCGTGAGGATGTTGTGCTACTGCATAATCTAAATTATTCTGAATCATCAACATAATGGCTTTTGCTTGTTCCGAATTTCCTGGATAATCAGAAATTGGTCGTGCTTTCATTTCGTAATCAGGACGAAAACGGTACATGTAAATTCGACCGTATGTTTCTAATTCTGCTTTAAATTCTGGAAGCAATTCGGCATGATGTTTCGCTTCAAAATAACGAAGTGCGTTTTTTAAGGCTAATTTTTTTTCTTCGGCAGATAATATTTCTTTACGTTTTGGCGCGTGATTTATTCTTGTCTCGTAAGCTTTAGGTTGTGGTAAAACAGATGGAATACCTTGTTGTATTTGTTCTTTGAAAGTCATTTTTGTTGTTTTTAATTCGTTTGGTTTATTTTTCTAATTTTGGAAATAGTAGAAAACTAAGGGTAACGAATGTCAGACCTATGATAGGATTTGTGAATTTTGATTCGATATTTGAATAATTGAATGTCCATTTTTTATTTTTTGATGGTTCCCGTTTTTTTATCAAATCCGTAAGGACAATGACGGCAACCGCTTTTGCAGCAATAACCACGTTTTAGGTGGTACTTTTCAGTAAAACATTTGTATCCTTCAGGTGTGTAATAAAAATCTTCACCTTCTTTTAAATTATTTGGATTTATTTCATTGTTCATAAAGGCAAATTTAGCAACTTTGTATCAAATGATAGTAATAGTTTTTAAATATTTAACGCCAAAGTGGGTAAGGGGAATAACTTTGTTTCCTTTTATTGTTTTGTCTGAGAAATTGGATAGAAATGATGCTGTTTTATTGAATCATGAAAAGATACATCTTAGACAGCAATTAGAGATGTTAGTATTGCCATTTTTTATAATATATATCACTGAATTCTTAGTTGGTTATATGAAATACAAAAACTGGCAATTGGCTTATAGAAACATTTCTTTTGAGCGTGAAGCGTATGCAAATGAAAAAGACCTTCACTATTTAAAGCAAAGGTCTTTTTGGAGATTTTTGAAATATATTTGATTAGCGATACCAATTAACACCATCCGACCAAAATTGAATATTGATTCCAGCTCCAGCTGCTGAATGTGCTGGGAGCGAAGTGGTATTGGTAATTGTACCGTCCAAGTTTTGTATATTATTTGCACCTATAGGGTCAATGGTTATAGTTTTTGTACCAGTTCCTCTTGAAACACTTATCAAGCGACCAGTACATGTTGTTGGGTCTGGTAGCTCCACAGTTAAGGTACTTGCGCCACTAGCATCAAGAACTAATTTACTGATGGTGCTTGGTACAGTATAAGTAACATTTCCTGCGCCAACAGTTACTCTGATAACTCCAATTGCTACAGATCCGTTTACTTGTAAATTGGATGTTGGTTGTATTGTTGTGGTTGCGTTTGTTGGGTTTGTATTGATACCGACTCTGCCATCCTGAGCAATGATCATTCTTTCTAGATACGTTTCAGCTCCTGAGTTTGTACTGAAAAGCATATGACGATTTCCTGAGGCTAACTGATAAGATCCTTTACCTCCAAATGTAGAGACGCCTCCTGTATTCACATATCCGATGTGACCTCTGTAACTGGTTCCTTGCAGAAGATAAACACCTGAGAACCCGCCAGCTGTGGCGTTGTCAACTGACATTACGCCATAACCATCTTGATCGTGTCGTACAGATAGTTTATAGGATGCGGAGGTTGTTCCGATGCCTATATCACCATCAGCTTCTACACGAGCTCTTTCCAATCCATTAGTTGCGAATCCTAGGATATCAGCACTAGGGCTGAAAATTCCGATATCGGAATCAGTTTGCCAAGAATAGGTTGGGACTGCTGCAGTTCCTAATGAATAGGATTGCAATTGACCATTGTTGGTATTTGAAATATTCCAACGATTCACACCGCCCACTCCGGTTTTGATTCTGAAATCTTGCGCATCTGTTGTTCCAATAAAGTGAGTTCCAGCTGTTGTTCCAGTATTTCCAGTAATTGACCAATCACTACCAGTTGTGACTAAACGTATCCATCTGTCTGAAGCTACTGTTGGTGTTGTTTCCCAATAATAGTATCCTGGAGTTACATCACCAACAGAAGCAGTATTGTATACTAATTCTGACTTTATTGGTGTTGTAATTGTTGATGTAGTCGTGTTTGTTAACGCAACTCTTGGAATTAGCAAACCATCATTTGTTGAAACGATATCTAACGCTGCTTCAGGAGTTGTAGTACTAATACCAACTTGTGAGTGTGATATTTGTATTAGGAATAATAAACATCCTAAATGTTGAAGTATTTTTGTTTGATTCATATTGTTTTCTATTTAATGATTAGAATTTTAAACCAAGAAAATAATGTTTTGGGGCGTGAATGTGTTATAAAGTTATTTTATATTTTTTGTATAAATAGATGATTGAAATAATAATTGTTGAAAGGAAATAAATCGTCGATAAAATACGTTCATTAAGATGCTTTTTTCAAACTTTCTTAATTAAGTTTTTTGCAAAAAAAAAAGACCTTCACTATTTAAAGTAAAGGTCTTTTTTGGATGTTTTTAAAATATTATTAGTAAATAATTTTTCTTACTTCTTCTGTGTTATCTTCTAAAGTAACTTTCACTATCAACATGCTATTTGTTCTGTTCAAATTAGTAATTTGATAATCTTTATCATTTACATTCTTTTTGTTAAGTAGTAGTTTTCCTAACGTATCATAAATAACAACATCTTTTATTTTTAATTTACCTGATTCAACTGTTAAAACATTATTATCATAAACCGTTAATTGATTAGTGACTTCTGTAATGTTGTTTTCTTTAGTGTATCTTATAGTAAATCGGTCTTTAATTGTTCCTTTGTTAGCCATGAATGAATATGGTGCATCTTTTAAATTGAAAATTACGTTTAATAATTTATCTTCTAAATAGATGTTCTGGTTTGGATTTAAAAATAATCCGTCAACTGTACTTAAGGCAATTTTGTATAATCCATCTTGTGGAATAGTTGCTCCAATTTTAACTTTGTCATTAATGTCAAAAGGAAGTTTTCTACCTTGAATTAGCATTGGTTCTTCATCAATCAAAGAGAAAATATTGAATGATAATTTTTCATTTGAGAAAGCATCAAATAATCTGTCTTCTCCGTTTGTTGCATTTTCAATATAACCTAATAATGATCTTATACTAGTTCCAGAAGGAGTTACTAAATCGAACCAAATTCTGTGTTTTTCTAATTCGTCAGCTGTTTTGTTATTATCTGAGTTTTTATAAAATACAGTATTGTTATAGGTATTACTTCTTAATGTATTATTGAAGTTTAAGTTTTCTGTTGCTGCTGCAGATGTATGAAGCATTGATACAAAGAATCCTTGTCCACCAGCAATTCGACCATTAAATACGCCTGGCCCACTTGAGGCTCCAGCTGCATTATATGTTATATAATCAGTTGGTGTGTAATTGTAAGCATAATCAGCGTAAAATGGATCTGCAATTGCATTAGATGGTAAAGTACCATGAGTCCAAATATTAACAAAACCTGCAATGTTTGTATTCAATGTTAAGAAATTAATTGCATGGATTGCAGAAGGATATGGATTTCCAACTAAATTCCAGTTGTCATCATCTCTAGTACCAAGAGTTGTAGAAACTCCTGTAGAATATGTACTTGCTGTATTGTATGTTCCTCTGCTTATTGGAATTGTAATGTTACCATTATTTGGTACTCCAGTTAAAGTAGCTGTATAGTTAGTTAAAGCAGTTAGTGAATATGAGTCTGGACCTCTTAAACAATATCCTTTACCTCTAACCATAGTTTCATTTGCTAAGACCCAATTTCCAAAGCCATTTGTGTTTGTTGCAATTGTTGGAGTCCATTTATATTGGTAACCAAGACTTGTTCCCGGAGATACGGCAGTACTTGCAAAACCAGAAACTGGCGATGACCAATAAACATAATCTTGTTTTCTAATGTTTGCCGTTCTTTTGTATTGAATATTTCCTACGTTAGCAACATTGTTTACTTGAACAATACTTGCGTCATCTTGTACGATTATAGTTCCAGCTGAATTTACATTAATTACATCGGTAATAGTTACAGCATTTGTTGCAGTAATGTTTAAAGTAGCATTTGCATTTACTGCTAAACTTCTTCCTAAACCACTAAAGCTTGCTCCTCCAATAATTGGGTCATTAGCTGTGTCTGGAATTACAACACAATCTGTACTTACAGGAACTCCAGCTGGAGTCCAGTTTGTAGCATCATTCCAGTTTGTACTAGTTGAGCCATCCCAAATTTTATTTCCAGCAACAGTTACTGTTACTTCATCTGTTTCAATTAATGATGAACCATTACATAAAGTGTATTCAATTTCTGCTGTATATGTTGTTGTTGTAGCTGGACAAACATTAATTACATCTGACGAACCAACAATTGGTCCTGCTGTTCCAGATCCTTCATACCATGTAACTGTACTAATGGCAGCTCCTGATGGAGTAAAACGGAAAGCTTGATTGCTAACTGTCCAATCTGTATCTAAACTATTTCTTCCTGCAGGAACAACGGCTTGAGTTCCAGCTGCGTTTTGAATACCTACAACGGCATTTCCGCCATTCCAAGAAGCACAAACGTTTTTCTCTTTAATATAAACTTCGATAATATTTGTGTTTTCATATAAAACCATCATACCAGTGTATAATTGAGAGTTACATGTTGATGAGAACATTGGAATATCACTCCATGATGCCACTAATGCTCTACATCCAGTATTTAAAGTTATTAATTCCCAGCCCACTTCACCGCTAATACTAGGGTCGATATCATGATAAACACCAAAAATTGCATTTGTAAATAAAGAGGTACTTGGTAAATTATTTGAAAACGAATAATTTGAATATCCACCAGGAGTGTTTGAAGTTGTATCAAATGTGATTACACCGTTAGAACTCATTAAACATTGATTATAATTATTACCATAAAAACAAAAATCAAATGGTAGATTTATTACTGGCGACCATCTGTCGTCAATATTCACACTCACTGGGTTTCTTAAACAATTAAATTGATAAGGCGGAGCATAAGTAATTGATTGTACCGTATAACTTGTTGTTTCTCCAATTTGTAAATAAGACGCTTCTAAATCTACGCAAGTAGAAGCCGCTCCGCATGTAACAGGTGCTGGATCTGATCCAGATAAACCTAATCCTCCTGACATTACATCAGGACAAGCTAATGCTGTTGTTCCTGTTCCAGGTCCGATTGTACAAGTTGGCATTGTGAAACTTGTTGGGCCAATCCATACACCTACACCAGTACCACCACCACAATTTGAACGAACCCAAATGTAGTATGTTGTTCCAGAGGTTAAACCAGTTAAAGTTGCTGAAGTTACTGCTGTTACAGTTGATCCTGTAGGTGTAGCCGCACCAGCTGGTGTTGCACTACTAGTAGATAAATAATATTGGTAGCCACTTGTTGGAGCAGGAGTAGGTGCTGTCCAGCTAACAGTAGCTGATGTTTGTGAATTTAAAAATACAGTTATCGATGTTGGATTTGTAGCACATGCAGGTGGAGCAAGAACAGTAAATGTGTAATCTTCTGTTTCTCCACTTGAAATTGAACCACATTCATCAGGGTTTGTTGATAAATAGTTTGATCTAATTCTCATTCTATGATTTCCAACTGTTGCACTACCAGGTACAGTAAAAGAGCCTGTATTAGTTGTAGCATAAGTACCACTACTATACATTAATTCTCCAACATCGTCAAAATCTAAATCGTTATTCCAGTCTACCCAAATGGCAAATCCAGAAGAACCACCAGTGTATGCAGATGAGAAACTTACTGCTCCAAAATTTTGCTGACTTACAGTTTGGCCTGTAAAATTACCATAACCAGTTGCAGAATACCCAGAACCATTATTTGTTATGTTAGCAGTACCTCCTGTAGTTGAGAAGTTGTTTATGAAGTATGTTGAACTACTTGAAGTAGAAGCACAATATCCAGTAAAAAATGACACTTGTGTTGTCCATGGACTCACGTTTCCACTACCACAATTGTTTCTTACATAAACATAATATGTTGTGTTGGCTGTTAAGCCAGTTAAAGATAATGTTGTAATACCAGCTGCCGTAGTGTGTGTTGGTGTTGTTGCGCCAGTGGGTAATGTTGCTGAAGTTGTTAAATAAATTTGATATCCATTTGCTGGTGCAGGTGATGCTGCTGTCCAGTTTATAGTAGCTGCAGTAGTACTAGTTACTGATGCAATAACTGCTGTTGGAATACCTGGACAAGTAGATGCTAATACTGTAAAAGTATAGTCTTCAGTTTCTCCAGAAGTAATTGCTCCGCATGCTAATGGATTTGTTGAGTTATAGTTTGCGACAATTCTCATTCTATGATTTCCAACTGTAGCTGTTGCAGGAACTGTAAATGAACCTGTAGCAGTTGATACATATGTACCCGCAATATATACTAATTCTCCCGTATCATTAAAGTCTAAATCATTATTCCAATCTACCCAAATGTTGAAGCCGAAAGTTCCTCCTGTTAAAGCTGTAGAGAAATTAACTGTTCCGAATTGCTGTTGACTTACTGTCATTGCAGAGAAGTTACCATATCCTGTAGCAGAATAACCAGAACCATTATTTGTAATATTAGCTGTTCCTCCAGTAGTAGAGAAATTATTTATAAAATATGAAGACCCTGAAGAAGTTGAAGAACAATATCCTGTGAAAAACGAAGCGCTAGTCCAAGAGCTAAAATCACCAGCTCCACAATTTGATCTTACAAAAACATAATAAGTTGTATTTGATGTTAAACCAGTAAAGTTTAAAGTTGTTGGTACAGTTGCTGTTCCGGCACCTCCTGGTATAGTATTTACGGTAGAAATTACATATTCATAACCAATTGGTGGAGTTCCTGAAGTAGGAGCTGACCAGCTTGCTGTTCCAGTTGTTAAAGAAGTAGCAGCAGCTGTAATTCCTATTGGTGTAAAACATGAAGGTGGTGTCACAACCGAAACCATATAATCTTCTGCCTCAGTATATGTTGAAGTTCCACATTCTGCTGGATTAGTATTTAAGTAATCACTTACCATTCTCAATCTATAATTTCCAACTGCAGTTCCTCCAGGAACTGTGAAATTCCCTGTTGCATTTGACACATAACTACCAGAGGCGTAAACTTTTTCACCTACATCTCCAAAATCAAAATCATTATTCCAGTCTACCCAAATGTTTACTCCATGTGTTCCAGAACTATGATTCATACTAAAACCGATATTTCCACCAGCAATTTGACTTACTGATAGTGTTGGGTAATAATTAGCATAACCTCCAGCTGAATAAGTTGAATTGTTATTTATGTTAGCAAAGCCTCCAGTTGTAGTGAAATTACTTATCCAATACGTACTTGAAGAGGTTGAGTAGGTGCAATGACCTGTTGCTATATTTGAAATTAATGATATGTTATCAACTGCTGCTGGTGGTTGAGTACCACCACTTCCGTCATTTACCCATTCAAAAACCAAACGTACTGTTGTTCCAGCATAAGATGCAGGTAAATTAAAACTTGCAGTTGTCCATGCAGCTTGAGCGTATAAATCACCACTAATTTTTACATTTCCAGTAGGGGCAGAGCCCGATGCTGTAATTGCTGTTCCATATGCAGGTGTAACGCTTGTTGGCACAACCCAAACTGATAATTTGTCAGTAGATTCTCCTTGTCCTTTCCAGTTAAATGATAAGGCAATTTGAGTATGACCTGCAGTTATTGTTATGTCTCTATAAAAATGAGCTTGACGAACTGTACCTAAGGTATAGGCATGTGTTGAACTAGCTGCTGCGTTTGTTATATAAGCACTTCTAGCACCTGTATAACCTGTCGCACCTGTTCCGGTTTCCCATTGATTTCTAGTAGCGTTTCCAGGTGCGTCATTTGTCCATCCGTTGGTTGCGAATGTTGCACCGCTTTCAAATCCTCCAACTGTGGCAGAATTAATAATTGTAGTTTGTGATAATCCAAGTAATGGAAATAATACAAGTAGTAGTTGTATTATGAATTTTAAATTAAAGAAATTTGGTTTCATTCTATTGGTTTTGTGTGTTTTGTGTGTTTTTTTTGGTTTATATTTAATAAATGACTGAAAATTCTAATGTAAATTTCATTTTATGAAATAAATATATAATATCGTTGAGCAATATATAAATTTTAAACAAATTCTGTATGAAATGTTCAAAATATTCGACACAAAACGTTAATTGTCGATGAAAAACACTTTTTTTAGATAAAAGACTATAATTTTTAATTTTTTAAAACACTTTATTTTTTTGTTAAATAATTGTTTAGTAAATAGTATTTGATAAAAAATAACTAACAAATTTTGACAGGCTTTTTTTTGTTATTTTATTGTGTTAAATTTCAATTTTTTAATTTATAATTTTTCGTAATTTGAAAAATATATTATTTTCTGGTTTCTTTATTTTTCAATTCAGGTTATTTTAATTTGCTTGGTTCGATGGCTTTTTCCGTCATTTGTTTTTTTATTTAACTCTAAATTATAACAAAAAAAAAGCGACCTAAACTAGGTCGCTTTTTAATATTTTTAAAAGATTTTTTTAATTTCTTTTTGACGTTTCTTTTTTGTTGTATTTAATAACGCCTTCTGGAATTCTTTCAAATTTAACATTCTTTCCGTCAAAATGAATAGGGTTACCTTCTTCTTTTCCACCATCATTACTCATGACGTTATTGATGTTTTTGTCAAAGTCTTTTGATAGAATTGTGTCAGAAATTTCTACGCCGTTTTCAAATCCTGAACGAGTTCCAATGGCAGTCCAATTAAATGAAGCGTTACTTGTTCCTTTTAAATTTTCTTTAACAAAGAAACCATCTTTAGTTACTCGGCTAACATAAACACCATTCGTTTCTCCAGTTGGAGTAATTGTAATATTAACGGCTTCATTATTTGAAACTAAGTTTTTAAATGCATCTTTAAAAGTAATATAACTTTCACCATTAGATAATTTTCCAACACCTCTTGTTGTTACATCTACTTCAGTTGAAGTTGCAGTGTAAGAAACTGTTTTTTGAGAATTATTTGTTTCGGTTAATTGTACGATTGGTTGATTTGTAATAGTATTTCCTTGAACATACATTCCAAATTCTTCACCTTTAGAAACTAAACCATATTGGCTACCTTTTACATAACCACCCATGAAACCACCATTGATTCCTAGACCTATTTTATTATTAGCTATCCCTGTGTTTGAAATTCTTCCATTTCCATTTCCGTAATCAGTATTGGCATCACCAGCATAAACACTATAATTTGTTCCGTTTTTTGAAACATATCCCAAAATTCCAAAATCTCCTGCTGCATTTGTTCCTAAAACTCCACCAGTTGCGTCAGGTTGTGCTCCAACACCTAATAGTAAAATATCACCAACAACTCCAAATTGAAATGCATCTGCAGAAGAAGAACGAGTAGCAAAATTTCCATAAACTCCTGATAGAGATTTTGAAGAAGTATTATATGCTCCTCCCGATAATCCGGTTCCTTTAGTAATATTGTTATTTTCTCCTAAAACTGGTGTAGCGGTTGTTAAACCTGAAACTGTTTCGTCAATAATACCGTGAACTCCAATTGGAATTGTTGTAACTCCTGTTGCTCCATCGGCTTGACCTAAAACTCCTTCTCCAGTTTGTACGAAACTAGAAATAACACTTGGTTGAGTTAATCCAACAACTCCATAACCGGTTCTGTTAGAAAAACCAAAAACTCCAATACCACTGTCGTCAGCATAACCTGAAATTCCACGTTTTTTAGTACTATTAGGGTATCCCGTAATGTTTTGAAATGCTGTCGCTGATGAATGTGCAGAAAACATATCTCTTGAATCTTCACCAGAAGCTTTTCCAATAACTGTACTTCCTTCAACTCTTAATCCATTTGTTGGTGCCGCATTTGCAGAAGCATAAGTTGCTCCAATAGTTACGTTGCTATTTTCTCTTACTCTTAGACTTTCAACTCCATTTGTTGAAATTCCTAAATTGTCAGTAGCTGGTTTGAAAATTCCAGTATTTGGATCTGCATTCCATGAAAAAGTTGGTGTTGCTGCTGCCCCAATATAATATGATTGTAATTGTCCGTTTGTGTTTGAAATGTTTAATCTGTCTGTGCCTTGTGTTTTAAATCTCAAGTCTTGAGCATCTGTTGTACCGACATAATTAGTGCCAGCAGTTGTACCTGTATTTCCTGTTATTGACCAATCGTTATTAGCACTTGTTGTCATTAAACGTACCCATCTGTCAGATGCAACAGTTGGAGTTGTTTCCCAATAATAGTATCCAGGTGTAACATCACCGGCTGTAGCAGTGTTGTATACTAATTCTGATTTTGTAGGTGTTGTGATTGTTGCTGTAGTTGTGTTAGCTAATGCAACTCTTGGTACTAGTAAACCATCTGTTGTAGAAGCTATATCTAATGCTGCAGTTGGGGTAGTAGTGCCAATACCTACTTGGGCATTAGAGAATAATGTTGTAAACAATAATAGGCTAAATATATTCTTCATGATAATGTTTAATTTTTTGCAAATATATACTAAAATGTTATATTTTTACAAAAGAACACGATATTTTAATTATTTTAACATTTTAACTCATTGATAGCTTTAGTGTTAGAGTTGAAAAATTTTATTAAGTAAGTGTTTTTTGCCTTGCATTTTTCTGAATTTTCTATTTTAAAACAAAAAAAAACCTTTACAAATTAATGTAAAGGTTTTTTTAAAGGCTTATTGTTTTGTTATTAGTAAATAACTTTTCTTACTTCTTCTGAATTATCTTCTAAAGTTACTTTAACTATCATTAAGCTATTTGTTCTTGTTAAACCGTTTGCTTGATATGTAGTGTTATTTACATTGTTTTTAGTTAATAACTGTTTTCCTAGAATGTCAAAAATTTGAATATTCTTGATTTTTAATTTTCTAGATTCTACGGTTAAAACATTATTGTCATAAACATTTAATTGATTTGTTAATTCTTCTACAGAATTTGAATTTGTTTCTTTTTCAAATTTCAGAACAAATCTATCTTTAATAGTTCCTTTGTTTGCTATAAATGAATATGGAGCATCTTTTAAATCGTAAGTTATTTTTAATAACTTGTCTTCTAAATAAATGTTTTGTTTTTCATCTGAAAATAATCCGTCAACTGTACTTAAAGCAATTTTGTATAAACCATCTTGAGGGATACTTACTCCAATATTAACTTTTTCAGCCTTGTTAAAAGGTAATGCTCTACCTTGAATCAACATTTGTTCATCTTCAATTAATGAGAAAATATTAAATGAAAGTTTTTGATTAGAGAATGCATCAAATAATCTGTCGTTTTCATTTGTAGCATTTTCAACATAACCTAATAACGATCTTGTGCTATTTCCAGAAGGCCCAACTAAATCAAACCAAATTCTATGTTTTTCAAATTCTTCAGGATTTTTATTGTTTGTAGTTGTTTTGTAAAATGCGTTATTATTATATGTATTACTTCTTAAAGTATTATTAAAGGTTAAATTTTCTGTTGTTGCTGCTGATGTATGTAGCATAGAAACAAAGAATCCTTGACCAGCATTGATTTGACCATTAAAGACTCCAGGTCCACTTGACGCTCCTACAGAATTATAAGTAATGTAATCTGAAGGGGTGTAATTGTAAGCATAGTCATTATAGAAAGGATCTACAATTGCATTTGATGGTAATGTACCATGTGTCCATATATTTACGAAACCTGCAATATTTGTATTTAAGGTTAAGAAATTAATTGCATTAATAGCAGAAGGGTATGGGTTACCTACTAAATTCCAGTTATCATCTTCATTTGTTCCTAAAGTTGTTGAAACTCCTGTTGAATATGTTCCTCCGTTCCAAGTTCCTCTACTTATTGGAATTGTAATGATTCCATTATTTGGAACTCCAATAAATGAAGCGGTGTAGTTTGTTAATGCAGATAACGAATATGTATCTGGACCTCTTAAGCAATATCCTTTACCTAAAACCATAGTTTCGTTTGCTAATGTCCAGTTACCAAAATTATTCGTTCCCCCAGTTGTAGGTAACCATTTATACTGGTAACCTAAGTTTGTTCCAGGTGAAACAGCGCTATTGGCAAAACTTGCTATAGGTGAAGACCAATAAACATAATCTTGTCTTCTTATGTTTGCTGTTCTTCTATAGGTAATGTTACCAATGTTTGCTGTGTTGTTAACTTGAAGTAAACTTGAACCATTGTCAAATGTTGCAATTCCGCCAGCTTCAACATTTAAATTATCGGTAATAGTTAATGTGTTATTTGTGTTAACTAATAAGTCTCCATTTGATCTAACGATAACGTATTTAGCAAATGCGTTATAGAAAGAACCAATAATTCTTGAATCATTAGGTCCATCATAAATTATTACACAAGTGTTTGCATCAGGAACTCCTGCAGGAGACCAGTTGTTTGCTTGGTTCCAATCGCTATTAACTGTTCCTTTCCAAAGTTTAGTTTTATTAGTAATTGTTATGAATTCAGAAACAGGACATCCATTTCCTAAAGTAGCATTTGCAGTAAATGACCATGAAGTAGATGCGAGTTGAGCTGCTGTAGGTTGTACATAAACGGTAACAACATTTTGTGCTGCATAAGGAATTGTACAAGCTGCGTCAATATAAGCATTAACGGTTCCTCCAGTCCAAGTAAATGTTGTGTTTAATGGTCTATTACCATAAACTTTTACATCATCAATTGCCCAGCCATTTGCCCAGGCAGAACCTCCGGCTAAGTAAAATCTAAATCTTACCATTAGGTTGTTCATCCCAGCATAAGCTGATAAGTTGATTGTTGCGCTAGTAAATTCTCCAGCATAACCTTGATTTGATGTATAGGTTTGTAAAGTTGTCCATGCGCCACCACCATTAGTTGAGATATCAACATATCCGAATTGTGCTGGTTCACCAGGATAATATGAGAAATGATGTCTGAAATCTAAATATAAATCTGAATAAGCTGTAGCGTTTAATACTGTAGTTCTTAATTGTGTGTCTTTAGGATTTGGTGCAGCAAAATCTGAGTTTGCTAAAACAAAACCATTTCCGATAGCACTTGATGTAATGGCAGGTTTCCATACCGTTCCAGTTGGAACGTAAGGACTTGTTCTTGCTGTCCATTGTGTGTTTGCATCAGCTTGACCACCAACGTTAAATCTCACCATTGTACCTAATCCACCTTCAAAATTTTCATTTACTAAATAATCGATAATTTCGTCTCCTCCAGCTGTAATAGTAACAACATTGTTTTCTCCACATACTTCAGGAATAGAAGGTGTTACATTAATATTTGTTGTTGGGTTAATTGTAGCAACAACTTCTGTTCTATACCAAGATTCGCAAGTTCCATTCCAAGCTGTAACATAATATTTTGTTGTAGCTGTTAAGAAAGGAGTATTCCAATATGTAATTCCAGGAACTGCTGCTTGTGTACCAATTAATGTTCCACCATAAAGTGAACTATAAAATCTGAATTGAGTAACGCCTACGGCTCCTTCAACTCCTAATGCAACAACACCGTCGTCACATCTGTCGCCATCATGAACAAAAGTTGGTTTTGCAGCACAATCGGCAACTACAACCAATCTGTAATCTTCTGTTTCTCCAGCAGCATAAGCTCCTGCGCAAGGTGCTATTGTTGCAGCATCTTCACGAGTTCTAATTCTAATTCTATATGTTCCAGGTGCTGTACCGCCAGGCACAACAAATCCACCTGTACCTTCAATTGTTTGTGTTGCACCAGAGTTGTAAACTAATTCTGGAGCTGCATCTGCAAATACACCATTTTTATCCCAATCTACCCAAATTTCAACAAATTGTCTAGATACTTTTAAAAGATAGTCAATTGCAACTCCACCTCCAGGTATTTGTGTTACTGGAGTAGAAGCTGTGAAATCTCCATAACCTGAACCAGATCTTCCAGATCCCATGTTATTTAAATTTGTGATAGCTCCAACTGTAAATACGTTGTCTATATATCTAGTTGTAGTTGCTCCGTAAGTTGGGAAACAGTATGGGTCAGTTGCTAAAGTTGTTGTATTACCAATTAATGGTGTTACAGTTCTATAAGTTGGTCCTCCAATACAAAGTTTATTGAAAGAGAAAATATAAAAATAATATACTGTAGAAGGCGTTAAGCCTGAGGCAGAAAATGAATTATTAGTATCAGTATCTACAACTGTATATCCCGCACCAACAGTTCCTCCAATTGTATATGTTACTCCGTTTACAGGTGTTGGCGCCACAGCACTCGTACTAATAACAACTAAATAATTATCAGGTAGTGGTGAAGCGTGTGTGAATGATCCAGAAATTACTGTCGCTGAAGGTGATAAACTTAATGCCGTTGGTTGTGTAGTTGGTGCAACACATGGCACATTACAGTTTCCTGTATAGGTTACATTTAAATTAAATCCAGGTGCAATTATATTGAAGTTTGAAATAAATCTAACCGTTATAGTTTGTCCAGCGGTACCTGTATAGTTGATAGTTCCAGCGCCAGTATAAACAGCTAATTGAGTTCCTGCAATACCAACACCATCATATAAAATAATTCCATCTGAGCCACTTTCAGTGTCATATGTACCATTAATATTTACAACAGCAGTTGAAGTTACGTTCAATGCTGACCAATCATCTCTGCTATTTGCGTAATTTGCTAAATTATTATGATCACGTAATATAGTGTTTTCACCACACATTACATTGTTTACTCCTAAACCTGAAACTAAAACAATATTACTGACTGTTAAAGTAGCAGCAGTAGAGTAAGCAGAAGCACCACAAGCATTTGTAGCCAAAGCGTGGTATTGATAGTTGTTCATTGCTAGAGTTACGCCTGTAATATTTAAAGTTGCAGTAGTTGCAGTGCTATAAACTCCACCGTTTGCAATTGTAGTCCAAGTTCCGCCGCCATCAGTACTCACTTGCCATGTATAACTTGTAGGTGTATTAGATGCAGCAACGGTAAATGATGCGTTACCTCCTGTGTTTGTTGAAAAATTTATTGGATTAGTAGTTATACTCGGTGTTGCAACGATAGTGATGGGTGTTGTTGCAGTACAACTTCCTATCATATATACTACGGTTGCTGTACCAGTTGTAATACCTGAAACTACTCCTCCAGCAGTTATACTTGCAGAACCAGTTCCGTTAATAATTGACCATGTTCCGCCCGCATTAGGGTTTGTGAATGCTGCTGATGGTGTACCCATACAAACAATTGCTGCACCACCTCCAATTGCTCCTGGAGTTTGTGATACTGTAAGAGCTATATTTGCTGGAGCACATGTTCCGATTGTGTATCGAACGGTTACCGTTCCAGCAGTTAAACCAGTTACAACGCCACCAACTGAAACACTTGCAGTTCCAGTACCAGCAATAATTGACCAAGTACCTCCAGAAACTGCATTTGTAAATGCTGGAGTGTTTGCTCCTGTACAAACATTTGCTGCACCACCGCCAATTGCTGTAGGAGGTGTGTTTGTAGATGTTAAAGTTCCGAAGTTGGTAACCGCTGCAGTTATACCTGCGATTGCTCCAGTACCACCTCCAACTGCAGGTCTTGTAATGTTACCTGATGAAGCAATAGTTATTCCTCTAAATTGAATTCCACTAATAGTAACTATATCGTCACCGTTTGATCTATTTCCTTGAGAACTATTATATGTTATGGTAATAGTTGTAGTGGTTACAACCATTGAAATATTATCAATGTCAGCTCCATTAGCTGTTACACTACCAACTCCAGCATTAAATTCAAAATTTAATGGTGCGTTAAGTATTAATGTGTAATTGGTTCCACTTCCAGGCATGCTGAAATCGCCATCAGCACCTTCGTTAATTACGATGTTGCCTAAAGTAACATAGTCTGTAGGTAGTTTACAGCTATTAGCTGTGCCGTTTGCTGGGGTTACTCCTACGGCGCCAAAAGCATCCGATAGTCCAAAAAAGGTAAAAAGTAACGCGAATACAAGACTTATTTTACTTTTCGTAAAAGAAGAATCACATGCATTAGTTTTGCCATGTAAATTAATTGGTAAATTGTATTTTTGTTTCATAAAAAAGGGGAGATTATTTTAAACTATATTTGCTATTAATTTGTTTGTTTTTTTAATGCTATTATCAAAATTAAGAAAAAAAAAGCATAAAAACGATAATATTTTTTTGTAATTTTCCTTAAAATTAAATAAATTAATAATAACAAATATATGATATTATCGGTAAAAAGCAAATATTTCCGATAAAATAATAAAAAATTAATAAATTCTTTATGAAAACACTCTGTTCGTCTAATTTTTATGCGTTTCGTATAATTTGTTTTCGAAATTTCTTTTTTTTACATATCTTTGTTTTTTAACAAATGAGTTTGAAAAACGTTTTTTTTTAACAAAAAAAAATCTTAGCTTTGATAATGAGCATTTTAAAATATTTAAGACAATAAAAACCTTACTATATGAAAAAAATATTACTTACTAGTTTGATGGTTGCCTTCGCAGGAGTTGTGAACGCGCAATTGTTTGTAAAAGATGGTTCTTATGTCTTCATGACAAATCAGTATATGACTGTCACGCAGGATGTTAATTTGAATAACACAGGTAATTTCTATTTGAGAAATACTTCGCAGTTATTGCAAAAAGGATCTGGTTCGTCTATAAACACAGGTACTGGAAAATTGTCTGTTTTTCAAGAAGGAACTGTGAATAATTTTCAATATAACTATTGGTGTTCGCCAGTTGGTTCTGGTGCGGCAGGTAATCCATTTGGTATTGCTTTGCTAAATAGACCAACAGGTTTAATAACATCAACAGCTGCTGAACTTTTACCAAATTTCAGTCATAATGGTACAGCTACAGGTGGCGCAGGAGGTACAATGCAAATTGCTCCATATTGGATTTGGAAATTTGTTTCTCTTTCTCCTGTTTATGCCAATTGGCAATATGTTGGAATTGGACAAACATTGAATCCGGGTGAAGGATTTTCTATGAAAGGTACTTCAGGAGCTGATGCTTTAGCAGTAGATGCTGACGCGGTTGCAAATAAAACTGGTGTTGCTCAACGTTACGATTTTAGAGGTAAACCAAATGATGGAAATATTTCAGTGGCAATTTCTAATGGAAATTTAACACTAGTTGGTAATCCATATTCTAGTGCTATTAATTTAAATATGTACTTAGTAGAGCATACAGGTAGATCTTATGATTCAACTACTGGAGTTATTTCTGCAGGAGGTAATCCAAATATTATTAATGGAACTGCTTATTTTTGGGAACATAGTAAATCTGCAAATACTCATGTTTTATCTGGATATGTTGGAGGATATGGTACTTATGTTGCGAATGGTGTAAATATTGGAACACCAGGAACTTGGGTTGCAGCAACTTATAATACTTACAATGCAGATGGCTCTTTAAATACAACTGGTGCTTCTACTGGATCAACTTTTAAAAGACAATTTTCTCCAATCGGACAAGGTTTTATGGTGCAAGGTATTGCAGCTGGTTCTTCTATAATGAAAAATGCATACAGAGTTTTTGTTAGAGAGGGAGGAACTTCAACTTTTGAAAGAAATGCAACAAATTCAACACATTCATTGGGAGGGACAAATTGGGATGATATTCCTAATGTAGCTGGTATTGATTATACTCAAATATCAAATTTACCTGTTCCACAAATTAAATTGTTAGCTGTTTTAAATAATGCAAAGTCAGTAGAAGTTGCAATGGCATTTAATCCAAATACGACTGATGGTTATGATGTAGGTTATGATGGTGTTTCATCTGATGTAAATGTAAACGCACCAGATATGGTGTATTTTGGTCAAGATAATAATGCTAAAAAATGTGTGATTACTACATTGCCGTTTTCTATGGAAAAAAGAATTCCAATTGCTTTTAAATGTGCTGCTCAATCTGATTTTAAAGTTAAAGTTTCAGATGTTATTAATTTTACAGATTCTGAAAATGTATACATTCACGATAAAGAAACTGGAATTTATTATGATATTAAAAACGCTGAATTTAGCATGAACTTACCAGCTGGTGAAAATGCTACTCGTTTTGAGGTAACATTTAAAAACTTTGATGTATTAGCTAATGAGAATAATAATTTTGAAGCTAATTCATTTGAAGTTTATCAAAACAATAAAAATGAAATGTTAACTATCGTAAATACATCAAATAAGGATGTTGTAAATTGTTCAGTTTATGATGTTTCTGGTAAAATTGTAATCACTAAGAAAAACTTAGGTAGAAACAATCTAATTGAATTACCAACAAATGCATTAAGTGATGGTGTTTACATTGTTAAATTAAATACTTCTGATAATGTTTCTGTTGAAAAGAAAATTATTGTAGGAAATTAAAAAAATAAATAATTATATTTAATCCCGAATAGGTAATTCTTATTCGGGATTTTTTATGTCAACAAATCAATTTATAAATGCGGTTCTTCCAAATAACATCTCTCTTCATATCAAGAGAGAAGATTTGTTGCATCCAATAATTTCTGGAAATAAATTCAGAAAACTAAAATATAATTTAGAAGAAGCAAAAAAACAAAATCAGAAAGTATTGTTAACTTTCGGTGGCGCATTTTCTAATCATATTGTAGCGGTTGCTGGAGCGGGTGCAGCATTTGGTTTTGAAACTGTCGGAATTATTAGAGGTGAAGAATTAGAAGATAAAATTGCAGAAAACCCAAGTTTATTTCAAGCACAACAATTAGGAATGAAATTTATTTTTATTTCAAGAGAACAATATCGATTAAAAGAAAATTCAGATTATATTGAAAACTTGAAATTGGAATTCGGAGATTTTTATTTGCTTCCCGAAGGTGGAACTAATGAATTAGCCATAAAAGGTTGTGAAGAAATTTTAATAAATACCGATGCTGAATTTAATTTTATTTGTTGTTCTGTTGGAACAGGTGGAACAATTTCAGGAATAATTAATAGTTCCTCTGGAACTCAAAAAATTATTGGATTTTCTTCCCTAAAAGGTGATTTTTTACAAAATGATATTGCTAAATTTGCAAACAAAGAAAATTGGTCTGTAAATTGTGACTACCATTTTGGGGGTTATGGAAAAGTTACAGACGAGCTAATTGATTTTATAAATAGTTTCTATCTAGAATATGATATTCGTTTAGATCCCATTTATACTGGAAAAATGATGTTTGGAATTATAAATTTAATTAAGAACAATCATTTTCCGCCAAATTCAAAAATATTAGCCATTCATACTGGCGGATTACAAGGTATCGCTGGAATGAATAAAGCATTAGAAAAAAAAGGAAAAACAAAGATAATTACATATGACAAATAAAATTTTAATAGTATTTATTTCCCTACTTTTCATAAGTTGTGGAACTTCCAAAATTAGAACGACTCAAAAAACTACAACCACTAAAAGCTATCCCGTTACTAAAAGGTATCCAGTGAAAACTGATCCAACAGTAAAAACAGACGTTCCTAAAGAAACTAAATCTTCTGGAAGTGAGGTTTTGGTCGCTACTTCTAAAGTAAAAGCGACAACTGAAGATGTGAAAAAATATATCTTAGATTTTAAAGAAACGGCTAAAAGCAACATGAAAGTTCATGGAGTTCCTGCAAGTATTACAATGGCTCAAGGAATTTTAGAATCAGGTGCTGGTTTTGGAGAATTAGCAAAACAAGCCAACAATCATTTCGGAATTAAATGTCATACAGGTTGGACAGGTGAATCTATAAAATATGACGATGATGCTGCTCAAGAATGCTTTAGGAAATATAAAGATCCTGCAGAATCTTATAGAGACCACTCTACATTTTTAACTTCAAGAAAAAGATACGAAAGTCTGTTTAAACTTGATAAAGGTGATTATGAGGCTTGGGCAACCGGATTAAAACAAGCAGGTTATGCTACGGATACTTTATATCCGTCTAAATTAATTGGAATTATCGAACGTTATGAATTGTATAAAATGGATAACGAAGTTTTAGGAAGAAATTATGTTCCTAAACCAAGAGTTGTTTCTCAAGTTAGTGGTGAGCATATTGTACAACAAGGTGATACATTATATTCGTTATCTAAAAGATATAGTATTACCGTTGACGAATTAAGAAGTTTAAATAATATTTTGGAATCTGGAATTTCAATAGGTCAAAAATTAAAAGTAAAAAAATAATGTTATATCAAAGAAGTAGTCAGTTATTTATTGAAGCTAATGAAGTAATTCCTGGTGGAGTAAATTCTCCAGTTAGAGCATTTAAAGGAGTTGGTGGTTTTCCAATTTTTATTAAAGAAGCAAAAGGAGCCTATTTATATGACGAAGACGGAAATAAATATATAGATTATATCAATTCGTGGGGACCAATGATTTTAGGTCATGCTCATGAACCTGTAATCAACGCCATCATTGAAAAAGCAAAAAAAGGAACTTCATTTGGTACGCCAACTGAATTAGAAACTAAAATTGCAGAATTAGCCGTTTCAATGGTTCCTAATATTGATAAAATTCGTTTTGTAAATTCGGGTACAGAAGCTTGTATGAGTGCGATTCGTTTAGCTCGAGGTTATACAAAACGCGATAAAATAATTAAATTTTCAGGTTGTTATCACGGTCATTCCGATTCTTTTTTAATTGCGGCAGGAAGTGGTTTAAGTACTTTTGGTGTACCAAATAGTCCTGGTGTTACAGAAGGAACGGCAAAAGATACTTTATTAGCAAAATACAATGACATTGAAAATGTGAGAGCACTTTTCGAAGCGAATAAAAATGAAATTGCTGCTATTATTGTGGAGCCAGTTGCTGGAAACATGGGTTGTATTCCTCCAAAAAGCGGATTTTTATCTGGTTTAAAACAACTTTGTGAAGAAAACGGCGCAGTATTAGTGTTTGATGAAGTTATGACTGGATTTCGCTTAGCAAAAGGTGGAGTGCAAGAATTATTTGATGTAGATGCAGATATTGTTTGTTTCGGAAAAGTTATCGGTGGTGGATTGCCAGTTGGTGCGTTTGCGGCAAGAAATGAAATTATGAATATGTTATCGCCACTTGGTCCCGTTTATCAAGCGGGAACATTATCTGGGAATCCTCTAGCTATGGCAGCAGGTTACCAAATGTTATTGGAGTTAAATTCTGACTCAGAAATTTTTAAACGTTTAGACGAAAAAACAGCTTACTTAGAAAAAGGTATTGATAAAGTTTTATCTGAAAATAATATTGAATTTACTATAAATAGAGTAGGGTCGATGATTTCTGTACATTTTGATAAAAACGAAGTGTACGATTTTGAAACAGCAAAGAATGGTGATAATGATAGATTTAAAAAATTCTTTCACGAATTATTAAAAAGAGGAATTTATATTGCGCCATCTGCTTACGAAACATGGTTTATTACAGATGCTTTAACGTATGAAGATTTAGATTATACTATAAAATGTATCAACGAAGTGGCTAAAGTTTTATAGAAAATAATAAGTAAAAAAAATCCCGTCTAGTATAAACTGACGGGATTTTTTATTTTTTTTAGTTTGTTAATTTCTTCAACAAACCTGGTTTCTTTTCGATCATTTCCATTTCTTTACTATCAAAAGAAGCTCTTAATTTAGCTTCGATAGTTTGAGCTAATACAGCTTTTCTTTCAGCAGAAAGATTTTGATTTAAATTTTTGTATTTGTATTCAAATAATCTGAATAAATCTTGACTTTTTGTAGCGTCTAATTGTACAACTTCAGAAAGTGCAGCTAAATTAGTTTTCGCTTCAACTTTTTCGTCAACTTTTTTAAATGTCTCTTGAGCACTAGCATTTACTGTGAAAGCTAAGAATAAAACAAGAGCGCCTAATAAATTTTTCATTGTTATTTTGTTTAATAGTTTCATCAAAAATAAAAAATATTTTCAATACTGAAGCTTTTTTAAGAAATAATTATTGTTTTCTATGTTTTCTTCTCTCTTTTATTTTCTCCATATTTTCATTTTGCATCGCTTCCCATTTTTTAAATTGCTCTTCTGTAAGCACTGGTTTTAACTTTGCTTTCAACTCTTCATGTTGCTTTTCCATGGTTGCTTTCCTTTCAATAAGTGCTTTTTCTCTTTCCGCACGCATTTTTTCTCTTTCGGCTTTAATTTCTTCTCTAACCGCCACATTTTCTTTTTGTTGCGCTGCAAAAATTTCTTTTACTTTCTTTTTTTGATTTTCGTCTAAACTTAATTTTTCAGAAAGTTTTTCCGTTCTCATCGCTACACGTTCTTCTGGAGTAGCATCTTTCATTTTTTCTTTTCTCTCTTGAGCTTGAACTCCGAATGTAACTAATAATGTAATTACGAACACTAATTTTTTCATGATGATATAAATTTAAAGTTTAGTATTTGACCTAAGAAAACGGAAAAGGTTTAATAGCATAAAAAAATCGACATTTAGCCGATTTTCTTTATTTGATGATTCTTCTTATTTTAGGTTGTCTGGACTCATGATATCAATAGCATTTTTCCATGAACCGTCTTTTTGTTTTTTCCAAATGGTAACACCTTTAAATGTCATAATATTTTCCTTTCCTGTAGAATCTTTCATGGTTATTTTTGATTTTTCTAATAAGTAACCCATGTCGCCACTTTCTGAAACTTCAGCGCTAATTGGTTCCCAACTTATACTGAAATTTGGATCTTTCATCGATTCGGCAACCATCTCGCGAATTGCTTTTTTTCCTTTTAATTCTGGTTCTCCTGCAGAATATAGTATAGCATCGTCTGTCCAGTAATTCATAATTTTTTCAAGATCTCTTGAATTTGCTGCTGCAGACCAATCACGACTTGCTTGCATTAGTTTTTCGCTTTCTTCTTTTGTATCAACTTTTTTTGGTTGACAGCTAAATGTAATTAGCAATAAAGTTGGAATGAATAAACTTTTAAAAAATGTTGGTGCTTTCATAGTTGTCTAGTTTTTTTAGTTTCTAAGCATTTTGCTTACTTGTAAAGTTAACTAATTCCTACAAAAAAATCCTCAAATTGGTTCAAAATGAGGATTTTAGCAGTTGAAAGGTAAGATTGTGTTATTTGATAATCTCTATTTTTTGAGATTCGTCAATATTATTAGGGTCTAAAAAGCCTTGTTCTTGCATCCATTCATCGCTATAAATTTTACTCATATATCGGGAACCATGATCTGGGAAAACAACAACCACATTACTATTTTCGTCAAATTCTCCCATTTCTGCATACTGTTTTACCGCCTGAAAAGCTGCTCCAGAAGTATAACCTACAAATAAACCTTCCGTTCTAGAAATTTCTCTCGCCATGATGGCACTTTCTTTATCGGTAACTTTAACGTATTGGTCAATAATATCAAAATCGGTTGAAGTTGGGATTAAATTTTTTCCTAATCCTTCAATTTTATAAGGATAAATTTCTTTTTCGTCAAATTCTTTGGTTTCATGATATTTTTTCAAAACAGAACCAAATGCATCAACGGCTAAAACTTTAATCGTTGGATTTTGCTCTTTCAAATAACGTCCAATTCCAGAAATAGTTCCTCCAGTTCCACTACAAACTACTACGTGAGTAACCAATCCGTCTGTTTGTTCCCAAATTTCTTTTCCAGTACTGCAATAATGTGCATCAATATTTAACTCGTTAAAATATTGATTGATATAAATTGAATTTGATGTTTCTTCGTGAACTCTTTTCGCCACTTCATAATAACTTCTTGGATCTTCTGCAGCCACACTTGCCGGACAAACATATACTTTCGCACCCATGCTTTTTAGCATATCAATTTTATCTGGAGACGATTTATCACTCACGGCCAAAATACATTTATACCCTTTGATAATGCTAATCATTGCCAAACTAAAACCTGTATTTCCAGAAGTAGTTTCCACAATTGTAGCACCAGGTTTTAAAATACCTTTTTCTTCCGCAGTGTTGATAATATGCAAAGCAATTCTGTCTTTTGCAGAATGTCCAGGATTAAATGCTTCTACTTTCGCGTAGAAATTCCCTTTTAAACCTTCTGCGATTTTATTTAATTTTATAATTGGTGTGTTTCCAACTAATTCTAAAACAGAGTTGTATGCTGTTATTTCCTTCTTCATGTTCGCTATTTCCATATGTTGTATAAAATTGTTTACCCAAGATTAAAAAGATTCAAAAGTTTTTAATCTTGGGTTAATTTTATTTATTTTTTAATTTTCTCTAAATCGAATAAGAATGCAAATTCTTTTGCTAATTCTTTTAAAGCTTCAAAACGTCCAGATGCTCCACCATGACCCGCTTCCATATTTGTATCTAAAAATAATTGTTTGTTGTTCGTTTTCATCACTCTTAATTTCGCCACCCATTTTGCTGGTTCAAAATATTGTACTTGAGAATCGTGTAACCCTGTTGAAACGTACATATTTGGATAAGCTTGCGCTTTTACTTGGTCGTATGGCGAATAAGATAACATGTAGTCATAATATTTTTTTTCGTTTGGATTTCCCCATTCGTCATATTCTCCTGTTGTTAAAGGAATTGAATCGTCTAACATTGTTGTAATAACATCTACGAAAGGAACTTGTGCAATAACACCATTGTATAATTCTGGAGCCATATTCACAATTGCTCCCATTAATAAACCACCAGCAGAACCACCTTCAGCATATAAATGATTAGCAGAAGTGTATTTTTCTGCAATTAAATATTTACTACAATCGATAAAATCTGTAAACGTATTTTTCTTTTTTAATAACTTTCCGTTTTCATACCATTCTCTACCTAAATCTTCACCACCACGAATGTGAGCAATTACATAGATAAATCCTCTATCCATTAAACTTAAACGCGTACTAGAAAAATATGGATCCATCGAAGCGCCATAAGAACCGTAAGCATATTGTAATACTGGGTTTTTACCATCTTTTTTGATGCCTTTTCTGTATGAAATACTCATTGGAATTTTTGTACCATCAGCAGCTGTAGCCCAAATTCTTTCTTCTATGTAATTGTTTTTGTCAAATTTCCCACCTAAAACTTCTTGTTCTTTTAAGACCGTTTTTTCTTTTGTTTTCATATTGAAATCAATCACAGAAGACGGAGTTGCCATAGATTGATAACCGTAACGTAAAATATCTGTATCAAAATCTACATTAGAAGTTGTGTAGCAAGTATACGTTTCAATGTTAAAAGGTAAGTAATAATCACCAGAACCATCCCAAGGTTTAATTTGAATTTTATTTAATCCGTTTGAACGTTCTTCTACTACTAAATAGTTTTTAAAAATTTCAATTCCTTCCAATAAAACGTCTTTTCTATGTGGAATTAAATCTTTCCAATTTTCTTTTAATGTTGCGTTTTCAGGCGTAGTCATTAATTTGAAATTGGTTGCTTTATCAGCATTGGTTAAGATGTAAAATTTATCTTTATAGAAAGAAATTGAATATTCTAAACCACGCGTTCTTGGTTGAAAAATGCGGAAAGTTCCGTCAGGATTGTCGGCTTCTAAAATTTGATATTCCGTTGTAAGTGTACTTCCAGAAGCAATAATTAAATATTTTTTTGATTTTTCTTTGTAAACAGATGTGCCATAGGTATCGTCTTTTTCATGAAAAACTAAAACATCATCTGAAGATTTTGTACCTAATTTATGTTTAAAAATTTTATCTGAACGTAATGTTTGCGTGTCTTTTCCAGTATAAAAAAGTGTTTTATTATCTGTAGACCAGCTTGAACCACCAGTTGTGTTTTCAATTTTGTCAGAAAGAATTTCTCCTGTTTCTAAATTTTTAATTTGAATGGTATATTGTCTTCTTGAAACTAAATCTAAACCAAAAGCAACCAATTTATTGTCGCCACTAACACTCATTCCACTTAAATTGAAGTAAGCATGTCCTTTTGCCATTTCATTACAATCGAATAAAATTTCTTCTTTGGCATCTAAACTTCCTTTTTTTCTTGAATAAATTGGATAATCTTTTCCCGTTTCGAAACGTGTAATGTACCAATATTCGTTGTAAAAATAAGGAACAGAACTATCATCTTCCTTAATTCTAGCTTTCATTTCTAAGAACAAATCATCTTGAAATTGTTTTGTATGTGCAGTTGATTGATTGTAATAGTCGTTTTCTTTATTCAAGTAATCAATTACTTCTGGGTTTTCTCTTTCGTTTAACCAATAATAATTATCGGTTCTAACATCTCCATGTTTTTCCAGGTTTTTTGGAATTATTTTCGCAACTGGCGGTTGAATAGGATTCATTTTCTTCTTTTTGTTTTGTGAGTGTATTTGCATGCTAAACATCAATAATACTGATGCAATTATAATTTTTTTCATATTTGTAGAATTTATTTTTTATTGGTCAAATATGGTATCGCCTTTTTTATTTATTGGTGTTTGCTTAGGCAAACTTTTTGTTACTGGCGATTTCATAGTAGTAGTTTTTGGTTGTGAAAAATTATTTCAATTTGATTTCAAACATTTTGTCCCAGTTCTTACCTGTAACAAATACAGTTTTAGTAGTTGGATTGTACGCAATTCCGTTTAAAACGTCTTTTTCTGGATTTTCAATTTTTGTTTTTAATTCTGATAAATCAATAACAGCTTCAACAGCGCCATTTTCTGGATTGATAACAGCAATAGCATCTTTTTGATAAATGTTTGCCCAAATTTTCCCGTCAATCCATTCTAATTCGTTTAATTCTGGAATAGCATTCGTATCAGAATATACATTTATTGTACGAACCAATTTTTGAGTTGCTGGATCTAAAAAATAAATTTTATTTGTTCCGTCACTCATAATCAAGTGTTTGTTGTTGTGAGTTAATCCCCAACCTTCAATATCAGCGAAATAATTAAACGTTTTTTCTTGAACTAAAGTTTCCGCATTATAAATGTATCCGATTTTGTTTTTCCAAGTTAATTGGTAAATTTTACCATTAAAAACAGTAATTCCTTCACCGAAAATTTCTTGTGAAAGCGGAATTGATTTTGTTACTGTTCCTGTTTTATAATCGGTTTTTCTTAAAGTTGATTCTCCATTTTGCCCAGTCCCTTCTAATAAAATTCCTTTGTAAAATTCTAAACCTTGCGTGTAAGCATTTAAATCGTGTTTATACGTGTTTAAAATCGCATAATCTTTAGTTTCATATAATTTCGGAGTAATATTCGAAACCAATTCAAAAGAAGTGAAACATTCCTTTGTTTTACCTTCAGAATGTACAATTGCTTTTATGTCTTGAATGCCAAATTGTGATTTGTCTAATTTAAAATTGAAGATTTTATTATTTGCAGCTGTTCCTAATTTTACCTCATTTGAATAATATTCTACTGAATCAATTGTGGCATTTTCTGCGTTTTCAATGCTTAAATTTACCGTTTCACTTGGTTTGTATACTTGTTTTAAGTCTTTTGAAGCAATAGAAAATAAATCTTCTGCATTACCACAATTGTATAAAAAAACACTTAATGACATGATTATAAGTAAGTTAATTCTTTTCATTTTCTTAAAAATTTATGTTACAATATTACAATTTATTTTAAACTAATTTTTGATTTGTAAAAATAATAAAAGATTGTATATTTGCACCGGCAAGTCCTACACGACCAGCTCCCTCAAAATCCTCCAGGGTGGGAACGCAGCAAAGGTATGTGGTTGTAGCGGTGCGATGTAGGTCGCTTGCCATTTTTTATTTCTCTTCCCTTCTTAAAATTCTTATAAATTTTATTGGTATAAAACTTTTTTAGTTAGATTTGTAATGTTTTAAACAATTACAAATGAAAAAGTTATTATTACTACTTACAACAGCAGCATTTTTGCTAAGTTGTTCTCCAAAAAAAGCAGTTGTTACTTCAAAAGGAGCTGTTAGTTCAAAAAATAATGGTGATGTTGCAAAATACATGAACACTATTAACGAAACAAACTTGTCCAAAAATCTTCATGTTATAGCTTCTGATGAAATGAAAGGAAGAAATACAGGTGAAGAAGGTCAGAAAAAAGCGGGATTGTATATTATTGAGCAATACAAAGCTTTAGGAATTAAAAACCCTCCAGGTTCAACAGATTTTTATCAAAAAGTGCCTTCAGAATTTATGAAAAAAGGATTTTCTCCGAAATTAGGAGATTCTGAAAACATTTGGGCTTTTATTCCAGGTTCTGAAAAACCGGAAGAAGTAGTAATTATTTCTGCACATTATGACCATATTGGTATGAAAAATGGCGAAGTTTTTAACGGAGCTGATGATGATGGTTCAGGAACAGTTTCTTTAATTGAAATTGCAAAAGCTTTTGCTGAAGCGAAAAAAGAAGGTCATGGTCCAAAACGTTCAATTTTGTTTTTACACGTAACAGGTGAAGAACATGGTTTACATGGTTCAAGATTTTATTCAGAAAACCCATTGTTCCCTATAAAAAATACAGTTGCCGATATCAATATTGATATGGTGGGTCGTAGAGATACACTTGGAAATCATAAAGAAAACGGAAAATATGTTTATGTAATTGGTTCTGATAGATTAAGTTCTGAATTACATTCGATTAACGAAGAAATGAACACAAAATATGTTGGTTTAAATTTAGATTATACATTTAATGCTAGAAATGATCCAAATCAGTTTTATTTCCGTTCTGACCATTACAACTTTGCGAAAAAAGGAATTCCTTCTATTTTCTTTTTTAACGGTGTACATGAAGATTATCATGGGCCAAACGATACAGCAGATAAAATTGAATACGATTTGTTAGCGATGCGTGCAAAATTAGCCTTCACTTTGGCTTGGGAATTAGCAAACAGAGATAAGAAAATTGTAGTTGATAAAGACGGGAAATAATGCAATTATTAATTCTGAATGGGCCTAATTTAAATTTATTAGGACAACGAGAAACTTCAATATATGGAAATCAAGATTTCAATTCATTTTTTAATGAATTGAAATCTCAATTTCCAACCTTACAACTCGATTATTTTCAATCCAATGTGGAAGGAGAAATTATCAACAAACTACAAGAAGTTGGCTTTTCTTACGATGGTATAGTTTTGAATGCAGGTGCTTATACTCACACTTCTGTGGCAATTGGCGATTGTGTAAAAGCAATAACTTCACCAGTAATTGAAGTACATATTTCCAATACTTTTTCTAGAGAAACATTTCGTCACCAATCTTATATTTCGCCTAATGCAAAAGGTGTGATTATTGGTTTTGGTTTACAAAGTTACACTTTGGCTTTGCAAAGTTTTTTATAACTGATGCAACCAATTCAAATAAAAAATCGTCTATAAAATTACAATCTAAAAACCCTAAAAAAATGAAAAAACATTACTTATTTATTATTGCTTTTTTTGCAATGATTAGTATTTCTTTTGCCCAAATTAAAGAAACAAGAGTAGTTGGTAATTTTACTGCTATTAAAGCGTCAACAAGTGTTAATGTAGTATATACACAAGGAGCAACGCAAAGTGTTTTAGTAAGTTGGGAAAAAGATTTAATGAAATATTTAAAAGTTGAAGCCAAAAATAATATTCTAAGAATTTATATTGATAACGACAATTATTTTAAAAATATTGATACGAGTAAATTGCTTGTTTCTGTTACAAATAAAGGAATTGGAAGTGTTACAGTAAGTTCATCTGCTACATTTTCTATCAAAAATAATTTGAATGTAAGCTTGTTAAAAATAAATACGTCATCAAGTGCTGATTTTTCAGGAACGGTAACTTGTAATTCTATTTTTATTGATGCTTCATCAAGTTCAAATGTGGCGTTAAATATGTCAACACAAGATGTTGCTGTGAATTTAAGTAGTAGTTCTACTGTAGATTTAAAAGGGAAAACAAACAATTTAGCTATTGATGCTTCAAGTTCATCAGATTGTGATGCGAAAGAGTTAACATCAAATGTGGCGCAAATTTTGGCAAGTACTTCTTCTGAAGTAAATGTAGTGGCACTAAAAAGTTTGGACGCCACAGCATCTACAAGCGCCTCGATAAAATATTATGGAAAATTAGAAAAAGTAAAACTTACTGAAAGTACTTCTGGTTCTGTAGAACAAGTTAAATAAAGCATAAATTATAAGAAATTTCTGTAATAAATGATAATATTTGCAAATCAATAATATAAAAATCAAATTAACAATTAAAGCCACTTATGAAATTTAAATTATTATTCGCCTTAGCATTATTTTCAAGTTTTTCAATTGCTCAAATTAGAGGAAAAGTTACAGATTCAAAAGGAAATGCCTTGCCTTATGCAAGTATAACTATCGAGAAAACATATAATGGAACTTCTTCAAATGAAAATGGAGAATATGAATTGAATGTTAAAAAAACAGGAAAATATACTTTGGTTTTCAAGATTTTAGGATATAAAACGAAAACCATTACAGAAGATATTACTTCTTTTCCAGCAACGATTAACGCAACTTTATCAGATGAAGAATATTCTATTGAAGAAGTTGTTGTAAAAAGTGGCGAGAATCCAGCAAATGGAATTATTAGAAGCGCCATTGCCAATCGTAAAAAAAACACCGAAAAAACAGATAAGTTTGAAGCAGATTTTTATTCTAGAGGAATTTTTAGAGTGAAAGATGTTCCTAAAAAATTTATGGGTATTGAGATTGGTGATTTGGAAGGAAATGTAGATTCTACTGGAGCTGGAATCATTTACCAATCGGAAACAGTTTCTAAAATTAAGTTCGAAAAACCCAACAATTTAAAAGAAGAAATTATTGCCAGTAAAGTAGCTGGGAACGACAATGGTTTCAGTTTTAATACCGCAATTGGAACGAATCACGATTTTTATCAGAATACGATTAATTTCAATATTCCGATGATTTCGCCCATTGCTTCTAACGCTTTTACGTATTATAAGTACAAAATAGAAGACACATTTACAGATAGTTATAATAATTATATTTATAAAATTAAAGTCACGCCAAAACGCGATAAAGAGCCTGTTTTTGAAGGTTATATTTACATTGTAGATGATTCTTATGCGATTTATGCGGTAGATTTAGATGCAAAAGGCTACAGATCGCAACAAGAATTTTTAGAAACCTTAAAATTAGTGCAAAACTATAACTATAACGCCGACAGTAAAATGTGGGTAAAAAGTTTACAATCTTTTGATTTTACGGCTGGAATTTTCATGATGAAATTTAATGGAAAATTTACTCATGTTTTTAGTAATTATAATTTTGTGGATAGTTTTGAAAAGAAAACCTTTGGAAGTGAAGTAGTTACTTTTGCAGAAAAATCAAATAAAAAAGAAGATTCTTATTGGTTAGAAAATCGTCCTGTACCTTTAACGGAAGAAGAAAATACGAATTATGTAAAAAAAGATAGTGTCTACAAAATTCGAAATTCTCAAGTCTATTTAGATTCTGTTGATGGTGTTTCAAATAAATTCAAGTTAGCTGATATCGTTACTGGTTATACTTTTAAAAACAGTTTCAAAAAAACCAGATTTAATTATCAAGGTTTATTTAATTTGTCTTCTTTTAATTTTAATACGGTTCAAGGATTTCATATTGGTTCTGGGTTTTCTTATACGAAATTCAATGAAGAAAAAAGAAAATATACTTCAATAACTTCTGATTTTCAATACGGATTTTCAGATGAAAGATTAAGACCAACTGTTGGTTTTTATCATAAATTCAATAATACAAATGATGCTTTTATTCGACTTGCTGGAGGAAATAAAGTAAATCAGTTTAATAGCTCTGAACCTATTTCTAGAATAGAAAATTCGATTAGTTCTTTAGTTTTCAAAAATAATTTCATGAAACTATATGAGAAAGAATTTGTTGAAATTGGATCGGGTAGAGAAATAACAAACGGGATATTTTTAAGTGCGAATTTAGCATACGAAAACAGAAAACCATTATTTAATACAACGGATCAATCATGGGTAAATACAGATGATGTTTATAGCTCAAATAACCCATTAAATCCTAGTTCTGATGTTGTTGCGGCAATTGACGAACATCATTTAACGAAGTTTAGTTTGAGTTCACGAATCGTTTTCGGTCAAAAATATATTACCAGACCAGACGGAAAAATGAATATGAATGCAGGAAAATATCCAGCGCTAGGTTTTACCTATACAAAAGCGTTTTTAGCAACTGCAAAAGGATATGAATATGACTTTTTAGAAGCTAGGTTGAATTACAGTAAAACATTAGCCAATAAAGGTGATTTGGATTTAAATATGAAAGCTGGTAAATTCTTTAATGCCGACAATATTTCATTTGCAGATTACAAGCATTTTAATGGTAATCAAACACACGTTAGAATTGATGGTCAGTACAATTCAAGTTTTAATTTATTGCCATATTATGCGCAATCGACAAATAATCAATACTTTGAAGCACACGTAAATTATAGCGATAATGGCTATTTCATGAATAAAATACCGTTGTTAAATAAATTAGGTTGGAATTTAGTTGGTGGATTTCATCAATTAGCTACTTCAGACAATAAACCTTATCAAGAAGTTACCGTTGGTTTTGATCGAATTGGTTTTGGAAAGCTTAAAATATTCCGTATAGATTACATTAGAAGTTATCAAGGCGGTTATCTTGGTGACGGCTTGATGTTTGGCTTGAAATTCTAAGAAATTAAACTGAGAATAATAGATATAAAAAAACCTCGAAACAATTACGTTTCGAGGTTTTTGTTTTTTTGTCATTTCGAACGAAGTGAGAAATCACATAATCAAAATGAAAGTATGATATTGTATTTTGTAATTCTAAATTTTTATCCTAAAACCACCAATTTATTATCGCCATCAACCACAACTTTAGTTAAGCCATGTTTTGCTAAACCTTTCATTGCTGCATCCCATTTTTTCCCGCTTAAGGCCGATTTGTCTTTCAATGCGCCAATTGGTTGACTGTTTTCTTTTTCTAATAATGAAACAATGAATTTTTCATCTTCAGTAAGTTCATAAGTTACTTTTTTCTCCGGTCGCATTTGCGGGAAGAATAATACTTCCTGAATTGACGCGTTATTTGTTAAAAACATAATTAAACGGTCCATTCCAATTCCTAAACCAGAAGTTGGCGGCATTCCGTATTCTAAAGCACGTAAGAAATCTTCGTCAATAATTCCGTTGGCTTCATCATCACCTTTTTCGGCTAAAGCCATTTGTGCTTCAAAACGCTCACGTTGATCAATTGGGTCATTTAATTCAGAATACGCATTCGCAATTTCTTTTCCACAAACCATCAATTCAAAACGCTCTGTTAATTCAGGATTATCACGGTGTTCTTTACATAACGGACTCATTTCTTTTGGATAGTCTGTAATGAAAGTCGGTTGAATATAATTTCCTTCACATTTTGCTCCGAAAATTTCATCAATTAATTTTCCTTTACCCATCGTTTCATCTACATCAATTCCCATTCCTTTCGCAGCTGCAAATAATTCAGCTTCTGTTTTTCCAGAAATATCAAAACCTGTGAAATCTATAATAGATTGTGTCATCGTAACTCTTGCATATGGCGCTTTGAAACTAATTTTGTTTTCTCCAAAAGTAGTATCAGGTGTTCCATTTACTTTTGTAGCACAATATTCCAAAAGATTTTCGGTAAATTCCATCATCCAATTGTAATCTTTGTACGCTACATATATTTCCATTGCTGTAAATTCTGGATTGTGCGTTCTGTCCATTCCTTCGTTACGGAAGTTTTTAGAAAATTCGTACACGCCATCAAATCCACCAACAATTAATCTTTTTAAATATAATTCGTTCGCAATTCTCATGTATAATGGAATATCCAAACTATTATGATGCGTCATAAACGGACGTGCCGCAGCTCCACCAGGAATCGATTGTAAAATTGGTGTTTCCACTTCCATGTAACCACTTTCGTTAAAGAAAGTTCGCATTGCAGAGAATAATTTTGTTCTTTTTACGAAAACTTCTTTCACTTGCGGATTTACAACTAAATCTACATAGCGCATACGGTAACGTAATTCGGCGTCATTAAATTCATCGTACACTTTTCCAGAATCATCTGTTTTTGGAAAAGGTAATGGACGTAATGTTTTACTTAAAAAAGTAAAGTTTGAAACACGAATACATTTCGCGCCAACTTGCGTCGTAAATAATTCACCTTCAACTCCAATAAAATCACCTAAATCAGTTAATTTTTTGAAAACTTGGTTGTATAAAGTTTTGTCATCACCTTCGCAAATAACATCTCTGTTAAAATACGCTTGAATTCGACCTTCGCTATCTTGAATTTCAGCAAAACATGCTTTTCCTTGATCACGATTACTCATTAATCTTCCAGCAATTACCACCTTCTTACCTTCTTCAAAATTTTCCTTTATGGTTTTTGAAGTGTCTTTTACAGGGTATAAATCTGCAGGATAAGGGTTTATGCCTAAATTTCTTAGGGCTTGTAATTTCTCTCTTCTAATGATTTCTTGTTCGGAAAGTTGCATAATTTTTATGTTATTTTTAAGATGGCAAAGATAGGTAATAGAAATGTAGTTTCAAAGTGCGAATTTTTTAGTAAAATTAATTCAAAATTGTATCTTTGAAATCGCAAAAAATAAAATTTGCGTAAGCAAGTCTTAAAAATCAAATGCGATTCAATATATGACCGCATAAAAATAATTTTTACATATATTAAAAAAATAAAAAATAATAATGAAAAACATAAAATTTGCAGTTGTAATTGTTGTTGCGGCTTTATTAGTAAGTTGTAACATTACTGAAAAAATGGTAATTAATTCAGATGGTTCTGGAAAAGTTTCTTACACTTATAATATGTCTAAATTTTTGGAAACAGTTTCAAAAATGGGAAGCAAGGAAAAAGAATCAGCAAAAGCAGTTTTTTCTGAATCAGATAAAGATATAGACAGTACTTTTCATTTTAAAGATTTTAGAGAAATGGCAATTAAGAAGGGTGATACATTAACACCAGAGCAAATTGCAGTTTTTGAAAAAATGAGTTCATTCTCTGTTCATTCTGTAATGAATAAAAAGAATGGTCAAGCGTATTTTGAACTTAATGGTTCATTTAAAAATGTTGAAGAACTAAATACTATGGAAGCACCAGCGTCAACTTTGCAAAGAGCGACTGGAAAAAAAACAGAAGCATTTCCAGGTATGGGTGGTTTGTTTAATGATTCAAAAATAACCACTGCTTTTAAAGGAAATATATTTACAAGAATTGTAGAAAAAAAGGAAATTGTAATTGATACTTCGGCTTATAGCGAAGCGGATTATGGAAGTGAATATAGTGAAGAGTCAGATTCGATTGCAGTGCTTGATGAGTCTTTAGAAGATTCAACTTATGTTTATGATGATTATGCAGATTCAACTATGGTTGATTCAGTAGCGGTTGAAGGAGATTTTGATGCAGATAGTGGTGAGGAAATGAGTAAAGCCGATTTAAAGAAGATGAATAAAGAATTAAAGCAAGTCGGTAAGCTTATGGAAAAAGGATTTAAGGATTCTAAATATGTTCTTGAGTATACTTTTCCAAGAAGAATTAAAAAAGTGTCTGCTAAAAATTATAAATTAAGTAAAGATAAAAAGACAGTTGTTTTAAGCTTTCCTATTGATGAATTTGTAAAATCACCCGAAAAACTAAGTTTTACTGTTGAACTCGAAAACGAATAGTTTTAAGGTTTTTTAAAACTTTACGAATTGGTGACTTCGTAAAAAAAAAAGCACCATATAAATTATGAATAAAAAAATTCAACTTCTCGATTTAGGAAATAAAGATTATAAAGATACTTGGGATTATCAAGAAGAATTATTTGCAGCAATTGTTGATTTAAAAATTCAGAAAAGAAATAATCCTGAAATTGTTACGCCAAATTATTTTTTATATGTGGAACATCCTCATGTTTATACTTTAGGTAAAAGTGGTGATTTTTCTAATTTGTTACTTTCTGAAAAACAACTGACGGAAAAAGGAGCTACATTTTATAAAATAAATAGAGGAGGAGATATTACGTATCATGGTCCAGGACAAATTGTAGGTTATCCAATTTTAGATTTAGAGAATTTTTTTACTGACATTCATAAATACCTTCGTTTTTTAGAAGAAGCTATTATTTTGACTTTAGCGGAATACGGATTAAAAACAGAACGCAGTCCTGGTGAAACAGGCGTGTGGTTTGATGTTGGAACCCCGTTTGCAAGAAAAATTTGCGCTATGGGCGTTCGAGCTTCGCGTTGGGTAACCATGCATGGCTTTGCTTTAAATGTAAATGCCGATTTAGGTTATTTTGATAATATTATTCCGTGTGGTATTCGTGGCAAAGCAGTAACTTCTATGCATGTTGAATTAGGAAAGCCAGTTGACGAGCAAGAAGTGAAAGAAAAAATTTTAAAACATTTCTCTACTTTATTTGAAAGTTCTTTCGTTTAGATTTTTTTATATGTCTAATGTTAGTTGTTCAGGTAACAATCGAAATGTTATTCTGTGGTATTTTGTGATGCCGAATTCTCTAATAGCGTCTCTGTGTTCTTTTGTGGGATAACCTTTGTTTTTCTTCCAATTATACATTGGGAATTCTTCGTGGATTTTGTCCATAAAATCATCTCTATATGTTTTTGCTAAAATAGAAGCAGCTGCAATGCTTAAATATTTCGCATCTCCTTTTATAATAGAAGTGTTTGGAATCGATTTTAGTATTTCAATTTCTTTTGGAGAAAAGATCTTTCCTTTGGTTTGTTTCATGCCTAATTTTCCATTTAAAGGTCGGTTTCCATCTACAATAATATATTCTGGTCTGGTTTTTAGATTCAAAACACTTTCTTGCATGGCTTTCATTGAGGCATTTAGTATATTTATTTCGTCAATTTCGTCATTATTTATATGTGTAAAGGAAAAATCAAACAATTCTTCAATGATTGGTCTTAACTCAAAACGTTTTTTTTCAGTAAGTTGTTTCGAGTCATTTATTGATTTAAATAATATTTTTTCTAATTTTCTCTCTTCCTTAGTTAAGACAAGGTTAGGGTTTTGTAAAATAATTGCAGCAGCGGTTACAGGACCTGCTAAACAGCCTCTGCCTGCTTCATCAGTGCCACTCTCAATTAAAAACTCATTATAACATTTCTTTAACATAATTTATTTTTTGCAAAAATAAATTATTTTTACGCAACCTTTAACACTTTTTTGCATCTATTATGTAGTTGTTTCGGCAATCTAATTTTTTTAGCTAAAAAATTTTAACACAAATAAATTGATAATATTCCGAAGTATTATTTGTTTATTTAAGAAATTATTAAGAAGTTTGCGGAATAACTAACTCAAATAAAATTAATATGAGATCGAAGTTCAAATGGATTTTTACGCTTTTAGTAGCGTTTACAATGCAGTTTTCTTTCGCACAACAGAAAACTGTTACAGGTACAGTAACAAGTGATGGCGCAAAATTGCCAGGTGCTACTGTAAGTATTGCGGGTACACAACAAGGTACTCAAACTGATGAGAATGGTAAATTCTCGATTAAAGCTAGTCAAGGTGATGTTTTAGAGATTTCTTTCTTAGGAAAAGATACTAAAACTGCAACTGTTGGTGCTGGTAATGTTGTTAATGTGGTTTTAACTACAACAGTAAATTTAATTGATGCTGTAGTTGTTCAAGGTTATAGAACTGTAACTAAAAAGCAAGCTATTACAGCTGATGCTTCGGTTTCTAGTAAAACTATTGAAAATAGACCAAATGCAAATGCAATGAATACTTTGCAAGGGCAATTAGCGGGTGTTAACATTACTTCTGGTTCTGGACAACCTGGTGCTAAATCAACGGTTGTTATTAGAGGGGTTGGTACCGTTAATGGAAACTCTGATCCATTATATGTAATCGATGGGTTTCCTTCAAATAGTGATAGTTTCCGTTCTATAAACTCTAATGATATTGAGTCTATTGCTGTATTAAAAGATGCAGCTGCTGTTTCTGAGTATGGAAATAGAGGATCGAATGGAGTTATTGTTATTAAAACGAAAAAAGCAAAATTTGGTGATGCTAAAACTACTTTTAGATATAGCTCACAATATGGAGTTGGTTACATGCAACAACCAAAATATACTTATGCAAATGCTAAGCAATTATTAAAAATTGAGCAAACTGCTGGTACTGGTCAAGGTGCTACTATGACTGATGCTGATATTGATGCATATACTATTGATACTGACTGGGTTGATTATTTCTTTAGACCAACTACTACTAAATCTCATAACATTAGTGTTGAGAACAGTAACAAAAACATTTCTTCTTTTACTTCGTTAGGGTATTTAGATCAAGATGGTATTTTAGAGTCTACAGGTTTAAAAAGATTTACATTACGTAATAATGTAAACGGTAAATCTGCAAACGATAAGTTTAAATATATGGTTAATACAGGTGTTGGTTATTCTAAAAATAACGAAGCAACTAACTTAGGTACTGGAGCAATCAACAGAAACTATGTAAATGGTGCTTATTTAGGAGCTCCTTACGTTTCTCCAGATATTTATACAGGTTCTCAATCTGCTTTGGATTATTATAACAATACTCCAGGTTTATTGGCTACTCCAATTATGTTAATTGACAAGTTGAACACTTATGAAAACTTAACTGATGAGATTAGAGTTGATGTTGCGACAGATTTCGCTTACAGCTTAACTAAAAATCTTACAGTACGTTCAAGATTAAATGGTCAAGTATTGTCTACTAGATTCTACCAAGCTGAGTTTCCAAACTCATTCAATGCTTTATTATTCCAAGCTCCTGGTCAAACATTTACAGGATTTGAAGATATCAATGCTAGAAGAGAATTTATTTTCAATAATTTATGGCAAGTTAATTACAATAAAGAAATTGGAAAACATACATTCAATATTTCTGCTAACTCTGAGTACAATCATTCACGTTTTGAATCAAACAACATCAGAAGAAATGGTTTAATCGCAGGTATTTTCCAACCAAACACTGGAGCTGGTTATGCAGCTGATACTGGAACAAATGATTTCTATGTTCCTCAAACTTCTGCTGGACGTTTAAGAAATGACTTAATTTCTTATTTTGGTTCATTTGACTATGATTTTGATAAAAAATACGGAGTTGCTGCATCTTACAGAAGAGACGGATCTTCAAGATTTATTGAGTCTAAACAATGGGGTAATTTCTGGTCTGTTGGTGGTAGATGGAATATCGATGAAGAAGCTTTCATGGATAATGCAAAATTTGTTGATGTATTAAAATTAAGAGGTTCTCATGGTACTACAGGTAATCAAAGAATTGTTAACGGTACTGTTTATGCGGGTAACAACCCACCAGCATTTGCTGATATTTATAGTATTGCAAATAATACTTATAACGGAGGTACAGGTTACGGAATTGCTTTAGGATATCCTGACTTACAGTGGGAAACTACTACACAGTCTAATATTGGTTTAGATTTCGAATTCTTAAAATCTAGAATTAAAGGATCTGTTGATTATTACAACAAACAAACTTCAGATTTATTTTTAGCTGCGCCAATTTCTCCAACAGCTGGAGCTACAACGCTTACTAAAAATACAGATGCTACTGTTACAAATAAAGGTATTGAGGTTAATTTAGCTTATGATTTAATTAGAAATCAAGAGAAAGATATCTTGTTAACAATTAGAGCTAATGGTTCTTATAACGATAATACTGTTGATGGTCTTAAAAATACAATTTTTGGTACTGGATACATTACTGAAAATGGTGGACGTTTATTCGAACCTTATGTATATCACTATATTGGTGTTAACCCAGATAATGGTAACTTATTATTCGAAGATATCAATGGTAACGCAACAGAAACTCCTACAGGAGCTGATAGAAAAAGTGCTAACGTAAACTATATTCCTTCTTACCAAGGTGGTTTTGGTTTTGATTTCTCTTACAAAGGATTTTTTGCTTCAACATTATTTACTTACGCATTTGATGTAGCAAGATTTGATTTTGACTTAGAATCTTTATATGACGCACCAGGTAACTTAGGTCAGTTTAATGTTACTGATGATTTATTAAACGCATGGACTCCAACAAATACAAATACTGATGTACCAGCTTTAAATGCTGCTAACTTAGGTTTTGATGATGATTCTGATCGTTTCTTAAAAGATGCTTCTTACATCCGTGTTAGAAACGTACAAATCGGTTATAGAATGCCAAGTAAATTCTTAAAAGATACTTTTATTAAAGATTTATCTTTCACATTACAAGGTGAGAATTTATATAACTTTACTAAATGGCAAGGTTTTGATCCTGAAAGTGATAGAGCTGCTGATCAAGCACAATACCCAACAGCAAAATTATTTACTTTTGGTTTAGACGTTAAATTTTAATTAATAAAAATATGAAAAAAATATTTGGTTTATTATTTGTTTCATTATCACTTCTTGTTTCTTGTGATAATGATTTATTAGAGCCTTTTACTCCCGGTTCACTAACCGAAGAGGTTGCTATTACAAAAAGCTCGGATTTAGTAAATTTATTAAATTCGTCATTAAATATCATGACAAACAGAACTGAATATGTTTTCAGTTCAGTTTACACTGATGAAGCAGCTCCAGGATTTAACAATGGAGGTCAAGGTATTACAGGAGATTATATTTTCTTAATGAATTTTTCAAATGCATCTGCTGGTGCAATTTGGAATTCAAACTATGCAGCTTTAGCTAGAATTAACCGTGTTATTCAATTTTCAGGTACTGTTGTTCCTGTTGATGCTGCTGATGCTGAGTTAATTGAGAGAACAAAAGCTGAAGCTTTAGTTTTAAGAGCTATATGTCACTTAAAAATTATGTCTTACTTTTCAACTGATCCTAAAAACAATGGTGCTTTAGCTGGAGTTTTAGCGGATAGAGTTATTTTAAGTACTGAACAACCACAAAGAACTACTAATGGTGTTTTTTATGGTGCAATTCATGGAGATTTAGATGCAGCGATTACTTTGTTTGATTCAAACACTGCTCCTGCATATGCTAACAAAACGTATTATCCTTCAAAAGTTTTAGCTCAAGCTATTAAAGCTCGTGCTTATGCTTTAAAAGGTGATTATACAAATGCTGAATTATGGGCAGATACTGTAATTACTACTTCTGGTATTAGTTTAGCTTCAAATGCAACTCAATATAATGCTATTTTTCATACTCATAATGAACCAGCAAATACTGAGGTTATCTTTAGATTAAGAAGAACAGTTCAACAAAATGGTCAAGGGACTAATTTACAAAATGGATGGTGTTCAGTTGCTAACAGAAGAAATGGTTCTCCATTTTATGAAGTAAGTAGAGCTTTATTTAATCACTTTGGTGGTTATAACCAAGCTAATCCAGACCCATTACAAAACCCTGATTACCGTTTAAGAACGAATGTTTTCTTAACTGGTACTGCTACTACAAATTCATTAGTTGATGCTAACTATACTACTTCAACTAATGTTAGAAATACTGACATTATTGTTTTACAAAAGCATGGTGGTCAAGCTGCAACTACTGCTACAGGTGGTTATAATCCTGACTTTATGGTATGTAGATTGTCTGAAATGTATTTAATTAAAGCTGAAGCAAGAGCTCAAGCTAGTGATTATATAGGTGTTGCTTCTACTTTACAAACTATTGTAAATGCTAGATATACTACTCCTATTGTAGTTGCTACTCCTGGATCTGCTCAAGCTGCTTGGAAAGCTGTATTGGATGAAAGAAGAAAAGAATTATCTTTCGAAGGTTTCAGATTTATCGATTTAAAACGTTTAGGTGCTCTTGCTGGTACTGGTTTAGATAGAGATGCTTCTGAGTACGCTTCTTCTGCTTGGAATTTCCCTGCTGGTAACCCAGCTAATTTACCAGTAACTAGTTACAAGTTTACTTTACCAGTTCCTGAAGATGAATTAAATGGTAATCCTGGAATTCAACAAAACCCTGGTTACTAATCAACCATAGTTTTTATATAATTAAAACCCCGATTTTATCGGGGTTTTTTTATTTCCACAAATTCTCATTACATTTGCTTTTTAAAATTTAAAAATGAGAAACCTTATAGTGTTGCTTTTCTTTTTGTCATTTTCTCTAAATGCACAAGAATCTGATTCAACAAAAGTTGAAGAATTAAAAGCAGATATCAAATTATATAAAACTTTCAATTCTGAGAAAGACACCATTTATATAGATACATCATTAACCATTCAAGATGAATACAAATATAATTATCTTAAAAAAGATAATTTTGGATTGTTCTCCTTTTCAAATGAAGGTTATCTCTTCAATCAATTAGATTATTCAAGAAAGAAAAATTCTGCTTTACCTCAATTTGGGTTTAATGCTAAACATAGCACTTATTTAAACAATAGTGATATTTATTACTATTCTGTACCAACACCATTAACCGATTTGTATTTTAAAACGGTTATGCGTCAAGGACAAAGTTTAGATGCTTTAATTTCGGTTAATACCAAACCCAACTTAAATTTCACAGTTGCTTATAAGTCCATTCGCTCAATAGGTGATTATTTTAATAACTTAACGAGTTCAGGACATTTCAGGTTTATAACCAATTATAACTCTATCAATAAAAAATATTTCTTGAAAGCCAATTTTGTTGGTCAAGATATTTTTAATCAAGAAAATGGCGGTATAGTAGACCCAACTCAGTTGGATGGAACAAATAAATCGTTTAGTCAGCGTGAAAGAGTTGATGTGTATTTCAATGACGCCTCTTCAAAACTAAAAGGGAATCGTTATTTTTTGGATCATTCCTATCAATTCACTACTGGAAATTCTTTAGTTTTAAAACATCAGATGTATTATGAGGATAAGTTTTATGAATTTATTCAAACTACAACTAGCCCAAGACTTGGAAATTCTCTTTACACTTCGATAAATAATAAAACTCGTTTTGATGTTTTTTACAATAAAGTGGGTGTAAGTTTCAAAACTAAAAACTTAGGAGAATTAAATTTCTTTATCGATAATTATTCATTCAATCAGTCGTACAAAGTTTCAAAAGAAGATGTTGCTTATGATCCGAATACAAAATACAGATTACACAATCGTATAAATAATGTTGGAGGACAATACGAATTCATCAAAAATAAATGGAATTTCAATATTTTATTACAAAATGCCATTTCAAATCAACCTACATCAAATTACGAAGCTTTTGCAAAATATAAATTTTCAGCAGATAATTTTGTAAAAATATCGGCGCAACAAATCAGTAAATTGCCAGATAATATTTTCCTTTTTAATAGAAGTGATTATGATAACTATAATTGGGATTCAAGTTTTAAAAATGAAAAAATAAGCATTTTAAAAGCGGAAACGAAAAATAAATGGTTCGAAGCTTCCGTTCAACTGACCAATTTAAATGATCATTTGTACTTCTTTAATACAGAAGAAAGTATAGATAGTTTAGTGGTTAAACCATTTCAATACAATAAATCAATTCAGTACTTAAGTGCCGAAATTGCTAAAGAAATTAAATATAAAAATTGGGCTTTAGATAATAGAATTAAATTGCAAGAAGTACAACAAGATGAGAAAATTTTAAATTTACCATATCTTGTTTTGAGAAATACGTTGTATTATACTAAACCTGTTTTCAAGAAAGCGATGTTGTTACAAACCGGAATTACGGTTAATTATTTCAGTAACTATTACGCCGATGATTATGTAGCGGTTTTAGGTGAGTTCTTTGTGCAAGACCAAACTAAAGTTGGAGGTTTTCCTGTGTTAGATTTCTTCGTGAATGCTCGCGTACAACAATGTAGAATTTATTTAAAAGCAGAACATGTGAACGCTTTGTTCACGAATAAAGTAGATTATTATAATGCTCCAAACTCACCATTTCGCGACTTCCATATCCGTTTTGGTTTAGAATGGAATTTCTTTAAATAAAATTTGGGCGTGCCCAGTTTGCTTCCTGCGTCGCAATGACTGGTCGTGCTGTCCGCTATATCTCCGATTAGCAAAAACTACAAATAAATTTTTGTTTTTGTCTATCGGAGGATGCCACTACCATCACTCACGCATTCGCATTTCAAAAGAATATTTTCCTTTAAAATGTATTTTTCAGCAACTTTTTACAAGGAAAGTTTAAACCTGAAACAAAAAAAACTAACTTTGCAGTTAATAATAGATTAAGAAATGAACTACGCAAAAAACATACTAGAAACTATTGGAAATACACCAATAGTTAAATTAAATAAAATTACAGCAGAAATCCCTTGTTTGGTTTTAGGGAAACTAGAAACGTTTAACCCAGGAAACTCTGTAAAAGACCGTATGGCGGTTAAAATGATTGAAGATGCAGAAGCAGATGGAAGATTAAAGCCAGGCGGAACAATCATCGAAGGAACTTCTGGAAATACAGGAATGGGTTTAGCTTTAGCGGCTATCGTAAAAGGTTACAAATGTATTTTTGTAATTTCTGATAAACAATCTAAAGAAAAATCGGATATTCTTCGTGCCGTTGGTGCAAAAGTAATCGTTTGTCCAACAGATGTAGAACCAACAGATCCACGTTCTTATTACTCAGTTTCTAAAAGATTAGGTGAAGAAATTCCAAATTCTTGGTATGTAAATCAATACGATAATCCAAGTAACGCCATTGCTCATTACGAACAAACTGGTCCAGAAATTTGGAAACAAACGGAAGGTAAAATTACCCATTTCGTAGTTGGAGTAGGAACTGGAGGAACAATTTCTGGTGTGGCTAAATACTTAAAAGAACAAAATCCAAATGTAAAAATTTGGGGAATTGATACTTATGGTTCTGTATTTAAAAAATATCATGAAACAGGTATTTTTGACGAGAACGAAGTGTATTCCTACATCACAGAAGGAATTGGAGAAGATATTTTACCATTAAATGTTGATTTCTCTTTAATTGATGGTTTCACAAAAGTAACGGATAAAGATGCTGCAGTTTACACGCGTAAATTAGCATTAGAAGAAGGGATTTTCTGTGGAAATTCTGCTGGTGCAGCGGTTAAAGGTTTGTTGCAATTAAAAGAACATTTCAAACCTGAAGATGTGGTGGTAGTTTTATTCCACGATTCTGGAAGTAGATATGTTGGTAAAATGTACAACGACGAATGGATGCGTGAGCGTGGATTCTTAGACGAAGAATTAACAAAAGCAGAAGATTTAATCAAAGATCATAAAGATAAACCGTTAGTAATTGTTCGTACAGAAGAGTTGGTTTCTCATGCGATTGAAAGATTGAAAAAATATAAAATTTCTCAAATTCCAGTTATCGACACAACAGGTTTCGTAGGAAGTTTAGACGAATCAGATTTGTTTAGAAGTTATTTTGAAAACAAAGATATCGCCGATTTACCAATCAAAGATGTAATGGGAAAACCATTTCCAATTGTTTCAGCTTCGGCTTCAATTGATGAAGTTTCTAAACTAATCAGCAAAGACAATCAAGCAGTTTTAGTAGATTTAGGAAACGGAAAACACCATATCATTACCAAACACGATATTATTAGTTCTATTAAATAGAAAGAAAATAAATGTTAAATTTTAAAAACGGATAGCGAAATGTTATCCGTTTTTTTTATATTTGTTTATATAAACGCCAATTAAAATAATTACACGCCATGCAAGAAGAATTTCTCCATTATTTATGGGTAAATAAGAAACTGCCATTTACCCAACTCAAAACACATCTTAACGAGAGTTTAGAAATCAATCATTTTGGACAGTATTTGCAAAATGCTGGACCTGACATTTTTAATGCTCAAATTTCCATTGACCAGCAAAAATGGGCTGGAAATATAGAAATTCACATCAAATCATCTGATTGGTATTTACACAATCATGAAAATGATGCCAATTACGATAACGTAATTTTACACGTGGTTTGGGAAAACGACTCGCCAATTTTCAGAAAAGACAATTCGGAAATTCCAACGTTGGAATTGAAAAACTATGTACAACTTTCGGAAATCCATAAATATCAATCACTAATTACTTGTAAATCGTGGATCAATTGCGAAAATGAAATTACTCAAATTGACGATTTCATTTGGAGCAATTGGCTCGAAAGTTTGTTCTTAAATCGATTAGAAAGAAAATCGGAAATTATCGATAAAAGATTAGAAGAAACGAATCATAATTGGGAAGCAGTGTTTTTTGAAATGCTCGCCAAAAACTTCGGACTCAATACGAACGGCGATTGTTTTCTGCAATTAGCACAATCCATTCCTTATTCAATAATCAGAAAAGAAAGTTTTGAAGTTGAAAATTTAGAAGCCTTATTTTTCGGAAAACTAAATTTATTGAAAGAAAATTTAGAGGACGAATACTACATCAAATTAAAGATCAATTGGAATTATCTCAAACTAAAGTATGATTTACAAGAGGAATTCGGTTTACAGCCACAATTTTTCAAATTACGTCCAGATAATTTTCCAACTATAAGATTGTCGCAATTGATACATTTAATTTCTAACAAACAAAATTTGTTTTCTCAACTTATCTTGGCTAATTCCTATTCAGAAATTAAAAATTTATTAAAAAGTGAAGCCTCTGAATATTGGAAAAGTCATTATAATTTTTCAAAAAAGAGCAAAACGAAAAGTAAAATTTTGACTTCTCAATTTATCGATTTACTGATTATAAATACGGTGATTCCAATTAAGTTTAGTTACGAGAAAAATCTCGGAAAACTAAATTTTGAAGAATTAATTGCACTTCTAGAAGCTATTCCTTCAGAGAAAAATTCCATTCTTGAAAAATTTTCAGAATTTAACGTAAAATCAGAAAATGCTTTTCAATCTCAATCCTTGCTAGAACTCAAAAACGAATATTGTAAAACAAATAAATGTCTCAAATGTGCTGTGGGTTTGCAGTTGTTAAAAAACTAAGTATCTTTACCCTTTATAAATTTGAAATGTACAACATACTTCATTTTTTCGAGAAAAACGGATTTTATGTCGCTTCACGTCTGGCTGACAGATTGGGAATGCGTGCCACTCAAGTGCGTTTGTTTTTCGTGTACATTTCATTTATTACAGTGGGTTTGGGATTCGGATTTTATTTAACATTGGCTTTTTTGTTAAAATTAAAAGATATGATTTACACCAAACGCAGTTCTGTGTTTGATTTATAAAAAAAATTCATGATAAAATTTTCTAAAGGGCATTATTTCGGTATTGCCATTTTGCTAACCCTAATTGGGTTATTGCAAATAAGTTTCTATTGGTTTAATAATCAGTCTTCTTCTGATGCTGTTTCTATTTCGAAAGAGGAAAAAAACTGGTTGCAACAACAAAATAATGTTGATAGTATAAAAGAAGTCAATATTGAAAATGCTACTAAAATTTATCCATTCAATCCGAATTTTATTTCCGATTATAAAGGATATAAACTCGGAATGACGATAGAGCAGATTGATAAACTTCACCATTTAAGAAAACAGAATATGTATGTGAATTCCAAAGAAGAATTTCAAAAACTCACTGGTGTTTCAGATGATTGGATGAAAAAATATGCGCCTTATTTTAAATTTCCCGATTGGGTAAACAATAAATCTGCGAATAAGTTTCAATCGAATTATGAAAATAAATATCAAAAATTTGAGAAAAAGGAAACTAAAATTATAATTCAAGACATCAATACGGCTAATCAAATCGAATTAGAAAAAGTATATATGATTGGTGAGAAGTTAGCGCTTAAAATTATGGCTGAAAGAGAAAAATTTGGTGGCTTTGCCAATATGGAACAACTGGGTTTTATTTGGGGAATTTCGCCTGAAGCTATTGCAGATTTGAATAAAAGATTTGAAATTAAATCTGTCGAAAATTTAAAGAAAATTAAAATTAACGAATTGCCAATTAAGGAATTACAACAATTCCCTTATTTTAATTATTACATAGCTAAGAGTATTGTGACGTATAGAAGTATGAATGGTGAAATTAAGAATATTGAAGATTTAACAAATATTAAGCAATTTCCTGTTGAAAAAATAAAAATAATCGCCGTATATTTGGAATTCTAAAATAAATTAATAAAAACCAACAAAACATAGCCCTAGTTATATGAATTCATTATATTTTACAGAAGAACACGAATTATTCAGAGAGAGTTTACGCAGTTTTTTGCATAAGGAAGTTGTGCCACACATTGAAAAATGGGAAAAAACAGGTACGATTGAACGTTTTATTTGGGAGAAATTTGGAGAAATGGGCTTTTTTGGATTGAAATATCCAGAGGCTTATGGTGGATTAGGTTTAGATTTGTTTTACACGGTTATCTTTTTAGAAGAACTTCAAAAAATTAAATCTTCGGGTTTTGCTGCGGCAATGTGGGCTCACGCCTATTTAGCGATGACGCACTTAAATGCAGAAGGTGATGAAAGAATCAAACAAGATTATTTAGTACCAAGTATTTTAGGTAAAAAAATTGGCGCTTTATGTATTACAGAACCTTTTGGTGGAAGTGATGTGGCTGGAATGCGTACAACTGCTGTAAGACAAGGTGATAAATTCATAATTAACGGTTCTAAAACATTTATTACAAATGGTGTTTATGCTGATTATTATGTAGTGGCTGCAAAAACAAGTCCTGAACTTGGAAACAAAGGAATCAGTATATTTTTGATGGATTCAAATCTAAAAGGAATCTCTGCAACAAAATTAGATAAATTAGGTTGGAGAGCTTC
>JAZKHI010000006.1:0-3038 GCA_040385445.1 Bacteroidota bacterium
GTTGCGGATGGTTAGATTTAGTCGCTTTAAAATATGCTGTTGAAGTAAATGGAGTTACTGAATTATACATGATGAAAGGTGATGTTTTATCTGGATTCGAAACATTGAAAATTTGTACAGCTTACAACTACAAAGGAGAAACGTTAAAGCATTTCCCATACAATATTGAACCTGAAAATGTACAGCCAATTTACACAGAAATGAAAGGTTGGCAAGCAGATTTAACGGGTATGACAACTTATGAGGAATTACCATCAGAATTAAAAACATACATCGAATTCATTGAAAAAGAATTAGAAGTGCCGATAAAAGTGGTTTCTGTTGGACCAGACAGAACACAAACTATCACAAGATAAACTTTAAAATCCCGAGCAATCGGGATTTTTTTTATTCCCAAAAGGCAACACAATCTAAAATTTTTTCTTTGAGCCTTCGTTTCTTTGTGGCAAGAAAAAAATTAACAAAACATTTCTCTATTTCCTAAAAAACTCTATTTTTACAACTTAATCTACTAACAATGAAACAAATCTACATTTTTTGCTTACTTTTTGTAAGTTTATTTTCTAGTGCCCAAATTATAAATATACCTGATGCGAATTTTAAAGCGAAATTGTTAGCAGCGAATAATAATATAGATATTGCTTCAAATTCTACACAAGTAAATGTAAATTTTTCAGTTTCACAACCAAATGGATATTGTAATGTTGATTTGAATAATGATGGGGAAATACAAGTTAGTGAAGCATCAAATATTCAATTCTTAAATATTTATAATTCCAATATATCTAATCTTAGTGGAATAGAATTTTTTAGTAATTTAAAAGTTTTACATTGTAATTCTAATCCAATCGTAAATCATAATCTTATCAATTTATTGAATTTACAAAAATTAGAAGTTGCATCAAATCAAATTTCATCTTTAAATTTAAATGGATTATCAAATTTAAAATACTTAAATTGTGCAGGTAATTCATTGAATAGTTTAACACTTACAGGTTGTATAAGTTTAAAAGAACTACATTGCTATGGTAATCAATTAGTGAACTTGAATACAACTTCTTTAATCAATTTACAATATTTAGATTGCGATGATAATCAATTATCAAATTTAAATTTGAATAATTTAACTAATTTATCATTTTTAAGATGTAATAATAATTTAATTTCAAATATAAATTTAGAAAACTGTACTAGTTTAACTATAATTGGAATTGGCAGTAATTTATTGAGTGTACTTGATGTTTCTGATTGTCATAATTTACAACAACTAGGTTGTTTTGCTAATAACTTGATAAGTTTAAATATTAAAAATGGTAGTATAATAAATAATAGTGTATTCTTAAATTACTCATTAAATCCCAATTTAGCATACATATGTGCTGATGAAAATGAAATAAGTATTATTAACAGCCAAAACTCAGATTATAATCTTACTAATTGTCAAGTAAACTCATATTGTACATTTGTTCCTGGTGGCACTTTTCACACTATTCAAGGACAACAAAAGTTTGATAATGAAAATGACAATTGTGATGCAACTGATAATTTTATTCCAAATTTTAAATATTCTATTACTGACGGAACAACAACAGGTTCAATAATTTCAAACAATAGTGGCAGCTATTCTATTCCTGTACAAGCGGGTATTCATACAATAACACCCGTTTTCGAAAATCCAAGTTATTTTAATGTTTCTCCAACAAATGTTGTGGTTAATTTCCCAACACAAACTAGTCCATTCACTCAAGATTTTTGTATTACTTCAAATGGAACTCACCACAATGTTGAAATTTCAATAATCTCAACAAACCCCGCAAGACCAGGTTTTGATGCTAACTATAAAATTATTTACAAAAACAAAGGTAATCAAGTAGAAAGCGGAACTATTAATTTACAATTTAACGACGCAATTTTAGATTACGTTTCTTCATCAATTGTTCCAAATATTCAAACTTTAAATAATTTAAGTTGGAATTATAGTAACTTACAACCATTTGAAACTAAAATAATAGGTGTTGTATTGAATTTAAATTCACCAATAGAAACTCCTGCAGTAAATAGCGGTAATATCCTAAATTACACAGTAACAAACACCATTACAAATACAGATGAAATACTTTCTGACAATACGTTTGTTTTAAACCAAACTGTTGTAAATTCTTATGATCCAAATGATAAAAAATGTTTACAAGGAAATACCATAAATCCAGCTAAAGTTGGTGATTATGTACATTATGTAATCCGTTTTGAAAACACTGGAACTTTCCCTGCACAAAATATAGTTGTAAAAGATATGATTAACACATCAAGATTTGATGTTACAAGTTTAATTCCTTTACACGCGAGTCATAATTATGTTACAAGAATTTCAGGTAATAAAGTAGAATTCATTTTTGAAAACATCAATTTACCTTTCGATGATGCAAATAATGATGGTTATATTGCTTTTAAGATTAAAACGTTACCAAGTTTAGTTATTGGAAATACGTTTAGTAATTCTGCAAATATTTATTTCGATTATAACTTCCCAATTGTTACGAATACAGCAACAACAACAATTGCTGCCTTAAATAATCCAAGTTTCGAATTTGCGAATTATTTCAGCATATATCCAAATCCAACATCAAACGAATTGAATATCAACTTAAAATCGGCAATTGAAATTAATTCTATCCAGATTTATAACACAATTGGGCAATTAGTAACGGTTCAAACTGGAAATGCATTAAAAGTGGATGTTTCGAATTTAAAAACTGGAAACTACTTCATAAAAATAAATACGAATGAAGGTTTCAGTACGAGTCAATTCATAAAAGAATAATCCATTAGTCATACTGAACTCGTTTCAGTATCTAAACCGCAGATTCACAGATTTTAAATAATCTCATAATCTGCGGTTTTTTTATTCCTAAAACGCAACACAATCATATATTATTTCTTTACGCCTTCGTGTCTTCGTGGCAAAAGAAAAGCAAAATAAAAAAAACCATAAAATATTCTTAATACCTACTCATTTTTATACATTTTACTTAAATTTG
>JAZKHI010000007.1:0-4826 GCA_040385445.1 Bacteroidota bacterium
TGTGCTTCAATAGCGGTTTTCATGCCTTCTGCTTGTAGCAATTGCGAAACATAAATATAATGTTCAAAATTTGTTGGAACTTTATAATCGCGTTCCATATAAGTTTGAATGGTTTGGTAACCCGTATTGTGTTTTTGATGATTTTTAACCGCTTCCGAATTCAAATTTAATTCTTCTTCTGTTGCGAATTTTTTAAACGTTTCTACATTCGGCATACCTTGAAAACCATATTCCGACATAAATCGTCCGACTTTTTTCTTATAAATTTCAAAAGGTTCCATTCCCCACCAAATTCCCCAATAATGCGAATCGCCTTGTAGTAAACTTTCTTTTCTTCCCCAACCAATTGACGGCGAAGAAGGCCAATACATATTTTTTTCTTTCGATAATAAACGGTCTAATGTTTGTGGAATGAGTTCGTGAAATAATTTTTGGTATCCGTTCCAAATGTTGGTTGAATCAGCTTCAGAATACTTATATTGCTTTTGCCAACCCCAATTTTTCCAGCCTTCGTCACTTTCATTATTGCCACACCAAAGTGCAATACTTGGATGATTTTGCAAGCGATTCACGTTATCAATGACTTCATTTTTTACGTTATCCAAAAACTTTTCATCACTCGGATACATCGCGCAAGCAAACATAAAATCTTGCCAAACTAAAATTCCGTTTGCATCACAAGCGTCGTAAAAAGCATCATCTGCATACACACCACCGCCCCAAACGCGAATCATATTCATATTCGCATCGACAGCATTTTTGACGATAGCATTATATGTCGAATCCGTAACTCGAGGTAAAAAACTATCAGGCGGAATATAATTCGCACCTTTCATAAAAACTGGTTTTCCGTTTAATTTGAAATAGAAACTTTTACCAACTTCATCTTTTTCTTGAATTAATTCGATAGTTCGTAATCCAATATTTAATTTTTTAGCATCTATTATTTTATTCTTTTTGGAAAGATTGATTTGAAACGAATACAAATTCGCTTCGCCTAAACCATTACACCACCAACGTTGTGGCTTAGAGATTTTATATGGAAATTGGATTTTATTTTCGCCTTTTTTTAAATTGAAATCTTTGGCTTTATCGTAAACTTTCAAATTGTAGTTCCCTGTCTTTTCACAATTTATAGTAATTATAAAGTTCAATTTTGCTAATTCTTCGGTTAAGCTAATTTGCTCATAGCGTACATTTTCAATTTGTGCATCATTCCAAAAATGAAGTTTGATGGGTTTATAAATTCCACAGGTGACAAATCGCGGTCCCCAATCCCAACCGTAATGATATTGCGCTTTTCGAGTGAAAACTTTTTCATCACCAGGTAAAGTATAAGGTAATTTCTTTGCTTCTTGTTTTCCGAAATTCGAAGCCGATTTGAAGCAGATTTTCAAATGATTTTCTCCAATTTGCAATTTATCTTTCACCGATTTGTTCCAAGTTCGGAACATGTTATCGGTTTCTAAAAGTAATTTTCCGTTTAAATAAATAGTTGCATAGGTATCTAAACCTTCAAAAAGTAAATCAATATTCTGGTTTTTTAATTCCGATTTCGAAAGATTAAATTTGGTTTCATATTCCCAATTTTCGTTTTCAATCCATTGTAATTGCTTTTCATTATTTCCAAGAAATGGATCTGGAATTATGTTGTTTTCGAATAAATCGGTATGAATTGTTCCTGGTATTTTGGCTTTATTTTTTTGAGTATCGTTTTGTTTGTTGAACGACCAATTTTCAGTTGATAAATTACGATACGAATTTTGTGCAGAGATGAATCCACAATATAAAACCGATAGTAAAAGGAGTAACTTCTTATGCATTCAATTTGCTTTTTAGTTGATTGACTTCTTCAGCACTTGCCGTTTCACTTTCATCCGTAATGGCTGAAGAATGATAAAAAGTAGCTTTCGTTTTTTCTTGAATGAATTCAATATTACTAGAACGCAATCCGCCACCAGACATAATGGTTATTCGGTTATTCGCTTTTGCAACCAATTCCGCTAATCGATTGATTCCTTCCATCACATTTAGTTGTTGTCCAGAAGTTAAAATCGTTTGAAATCCGCATTCGATGATTTCTTCTAAAGATTGAAATGCATCGGAAACTTCATCAAAAGCCCGATGAAAAGTACATGGAAAAGGTTTGGCTATTTCCACTAATTCTTTGTTTTGAATTCTATTTATCAAATTATTTTCGGTTAAAATTCCGAATACAAATCCGTTGATACCAATTTCTTTAAACTGCAATATTTCGTTTTTCATTTGTAGAAATTCAGCATCCGAATATACAAAATTTCCGCCTCGAGGTCGAATCATCACATTCAAATCGATACTGATTAAATCTCTAACTTGTTTGGTGATTTCAAAATTTGGAGTCGTGCCGCCAACTTCAATTCCGTCACAAAGTTCCACTCGATCCGCGCCATTTTCTTGAGCGATTATGGCAGAATTCAAATTAAAACAAGCAATTTCTAGTTTGTTCATCTTGTGCTGAATTTATTTCAGTATTTATTTTAAAAAGTAATTGGCATCAATTAATTTACTTCCAGAAGCATCCTGTACGGCATAATTGAAACCGCCTTGAACACAATACGAACCATATTCCCCTTTTTTATTCAATGCGATAAATCCAACTTGAATATCTTTTAATTCTTTTCCTCTGTTTTTTGTCAGTTTTACGATTCTTGAAACCGCTTCTTCACAAGCTTTTTGTGGCGATTTTCCTTGACGCATTAATTCTACAACCAAATGACAACCCGTGATTCTGATGACTTCTTCACCATGACCAGTGGCAGTTGCCGCACCGATTTCGTTATCAACATATAATCCAGCACCAATAATAGGAGAATCTCCAACGCGTCCGTGCATTTTAAAAGCCATTCCACTTGTGGTGCAAGCGCCAGATAAATTTCCATGAACGTCCAAAGCAATCATTCCAATCGTATCATGATTTTCAATATTTGCAATGGGTTTATATTGACTAGTTTTCAACCATTCTTTCCATTCTTTTTCCGATTCTTCCACCAATAAATTCTCTTTTTGGAATCCTTGAGAAAGGGCAAATTGTAACGCGCCATCACCAACTAACATCACGTGAGGTGTTTTTTCCATTACCAATCTTGCCACAGATATCGGATGTTTGATATGTTGCAAACATGCTACCGAACCAATATTCGAAAATTCGTCCATAATACAAGCATCCAAGGTGACTTTTCCGTCACGATCTGGTCGGCCACCATAACCTACACTTCGTTCTTTTGGATCGCCTTCCGGAATTTTCACACCGGCTTCCACAGCATCTAAAGCACGACCATTATTTTTCAGCACTTCCCAAGCCGCACCATTGGCTTGAACTCCGAAATTCCAAGTGGAAAGCACGATAGGCTTATTGACTTTTTTGCCAGTGATTACGATTTCTTCTTCTTTTTCCTCTTTCGATTTGAAAGAATTTAAAGCAATGGCTACCGAACCAATTGCTGCTGTTTTTATAAAATTTCTACGATTTGCCATAATTATATTTTTTATTCTACACCAATTTCGTCTACAAATAACCAAGCATTTGAACCTGCGCCTGGTAAACCTTCTGGGATTTTCCCAGTATTATAAGCTATAACTTTAATAAACTTTGCTTGTTCATTATCAAATGTTACTACAACTCTTCCTTTAGAATCTTTGATTTGTTCTGATGAAATGATTGTACCTGATCTGTAATTCTCTCCATCAGCTGAAATCAATACGCCAATGCTATTTGGGTAATATATCCAACTTCCTTGGCTTTCCAAAACACTAATTGTGACTTTATGAATCACTTCTGATTTACCTAAATCAATAGTTGCATCCATGTCTTTTCCAGAAAATCCCAACCAATCTTTGCCTAGTTTACTGCGATTGGCTGAAATGCCATCTACTAAAGTAAAAGCGCCGCCAATGCTGTAGTTTTCATGTGGAGAATCATGTAAAGTTATCTTTTTTCCAGTCGCATTATTTAATGAAAAGGATTGTTCTATGAAACCACTTTTTTGTTTTTCGTTTTCAAAATAGGCCGCTTTTATGGTTTGACTTTTAGTAATTTCTATTGGCTTTAAATATGGAAAAGAATTTGCGGTTGGATTGGAACCATCAGTAGTATATCTAATTTTGTTCGAGTTGTTTGCCGATTTCAATTCGAATAAAACACCATTTCCAGTTGTTGAAGGTTTGACTTTTGTAGTCACTTCAAAAATGGATTTGCTATAATTAATTCCTTTTGCTTCTAAAATATCAAAATGTTTGATCATTCTATTTTGAAAATCGGAATATTTATCAGGATTGGAAGTTCCCCAAAGTACTTCTGATAAGGCTAACATTCTTGGGAAAATCATGTATTCTACGTGACTTGGTGTTTCAATATATTCTGTCCAAAGATTGGCTTGAGCGCCTAAAATATAATTCGCTTCTTCCGGAGTTAATTCTTTTGGAGTTGGATTGAAAGAATACACTTTTTCAACAGTTGTGTAACCGCCAATTGCAATTGGTTCGTTTTTCGGTTCACCTTGATAATGGTCGAAATAGCAATGCGAACCTGGTGTCATCACGACAAAATGTTTTTGTTTCGCTGCAGCGATTCCGCCTTCGGTGCCACGCCAACTCATTACTGCTGCGTTTGGTGCTAATCCGCCTTCTAGAATTTCATCCCAACCAATAATTTTTCTTGCTTTTTTATTGACAAATTTTTCAATCCTTTGAATGAAATAACTTTGTAATTCGTGTTCGTCTTTTAAGTTTTCATCTTTCATTCTTTTTTGACAATGTGGACAAACTTTCCAGCGTGTTTTCGGACATTC
>JAZKHI010000008.1:0-48399 GCA_040385445.1 Bacteroidota bacterium
AAGAATTTAAAATAAAAATATGTTTGTACGAATAGTCAAATTAACGTTTCAAGAAGATAAGATTGAAGCATTTTTAGCCAATTTTGAAGAAATTAAGCATCAAATTAGAAATTTTGAAGGCAACGAGTTTTTAGAATTATATCAAGATAAACAAGACGCTAGAATTTTCTTTACTTATAGTTATTGGCAAAACGAAGAGGCTTTAGAAAAATATCGAAAATCGGCACTTTTTAATGAAGTTTGGACGTATACAAAAACGCTTTTTGCTGACAAACCAGAAGCGTGGAGCGTTAACAAACTACATTCTTTAGTTTAATGTTTCAAGTTTCAAGTTTATAAATTACTTTTGTCAATAATAAAAAACAAGCGTTATATATGAAAGCATTATTGCTACGTGAAATAAAATCCTTTTTTGGTTCGCCAATTGGTTATTTAGTTATAGCCATTTTTCTGTTATTAAACGGATTATTTCTTTGGGTTTTTGATGGAGATTTTAATATTTTAAATTCGGGTTACGCAGACATGAGTCCGTTTTTTAAATTGGCTCCATGGATTCTTATTTTCCTAATTCCGGCGGTAACGATGAAAAGTTTCTCAGACGAAAAAAAACAAGGAACTTTAGAAATCTTATTCACCAAGCCATTAAGTCTTTGGGAAATTGTAAACGGGAAATTTTTAGGCGCTTTTATTTTAATTTTAATTGCGATCATTCCTACACTTTTTTATGTGTTTATCGTTTCTAGCTTCACGGCTGCACAAAGCACATTCGATTATGGAAGTACAATTGGTTCGTATTTCGGATTGTTGTTCTTAATTGGTGCTTACACCTCAATTGGCGTGTTCACTTCTACGCTTTCAGACAATCAAATTGTAGCGTTTATTGTTGCGGTTTTCTTATGTTTTTTCTTCTATTTTGGTTTTGACGGATTATCTGGCTTATTTGGAACTTTCGGTTCAACAATCAAATCTTTAGGAATGGATTTTCACTTTAAAAGTATGAGTCGTGGTGTGTTAGACACTCGAGACATTATTTATTTCATAAGTATCACCATCTTATTCTTGGCTGCAACTGTTTATCAACTTAAATCGCTTAAATGGTAATGATGAAGGATGTTCAAAAAAATAGTTTAAAAAAATTAGGATTTCTATTCATTGGTTTATTCCTTTTAAACTTTGCGAGTTATTATATTTACAAGCGTTTCGATTTAACGCAAGACAAAAGATATACGCTTTCTGAAACCACTAAAAAAATTATTGATGGTGTAGATTCTCCATTAATCATTGATGTGTTTTTAGAAGGAAATTTCCCTGCTGATTTCAAGAAATTACAAACAGAAACCCGTCAGTTGTTAGAAGAATTCTCGGCTTATAATTCCAACATTACATTCCAATTTGTCAATCCAATTGAAAAAGAAGAAGAACGTGTGGAAGTCATGAAGAAATTCTTCGATAAAGGCTTAACTCCAATAAACGTAACAGTTGAAGATAAAGGAAAACAAACTCAAGAAGTCGTTTTCCCTTGGGCTTTAGCCAATTATGGCGATAAAGGTGCGAAAGTGCAATTATTGAAAAATTTAATGGGTGCTTCAACCGAGAAAAAAGTAGAAAGTTCGGTGCAACATTTAGAATATGCTTTCGCGGAAGCGATTAATAAAATTTCAAAAGAAAAACAACGTAAAATTGCTGTAATTAAAGGAAATGGCGAATTAGACGATATTTATATTGCAGATTTCTTAAAAACCATTCGTGATAATTATTACATCGGACCAATTACTTTAGATTCTGTGGCTTCACAACCTGAAGAAACATTGAAAGCTTTAAATGTTTATGATTTAGCGATTATTGCCAAACCAAGAGAAAAATTTACAGAACCAGAAAAGCAAGTTTTAGATCAATTTATCATGAAAGGCGGAAAAACGCTTTGGTTGGTTGACGGAACAACGGCTGAAATGGATCAACTTTATAATGAAACAGGTACTACTTTAGTTGGAAATAACGATTTGAATTTGACAGATATGTTCTTCAAATACGGATTCAGAATTTCTCCACAAATGATTAAAGACGAATACGGGACACCAATAAAATTAGCTACTGGAAATGAAGGTAGCGAAAGTCAAATGGAAACATATAACTGGAAAATGGCACCATTTATTTATCCAGCTTCAAAACTACATCCAATTGTAAAAAATACAGATGGTGTAAAATTCGATTTCTGTTCGCCGATTGAATTATTAAAATCTGACGTTAAAAAAACGATTTTATTAGAGAGTTCTCCATATTCTAAAGTTATTGGAACACCAACAACGGTTTCTTTAGAAATGATTACAGAAGAAAGTTCTCCAAAAGATTACCCAAATGGTGGATTAATTCCAGTTGCCGCTTTATTAGAAGGTTCTTTCACGTCTATGTATAACAATCGTGTATTACCATTTAAAGATGCTAAATTCTTAAATAAAAGTGTACCAACCAAAATGATTGTGATTTCTGATGGTGACGTGATTAAAAATCAATTAGATAAAAACGTACCAATTGAATTAGGTTACGACAAATACACAGGTCAATATTTCGGAAACAAAGAATTTATCTTAAATAGCGTAAATTACCTTTTAGACGATAACGGACTTATTAACATTAGAAGTAAAGATGTAACCTTACCAATGTTAGACAAACAAAGTGTGCACGACAGTTATAGTCAAACACAAATGCTAACCGTAGCGTTACCAATTGTTCTATTAGGTATCTTCGGATTCTTATTTACGTACTTAAGAAAGAAAAAATACAACCGCTAGTTGTTAATAAGTATATTTTTAGATTAAGCAGTAACCCATTATATTTGTAAAGCAAAAAAAATAGAAGATGATGAATTTTATAGTATCCAGTTCGTATTTATTAAAACAATTACAAGTTTTAGGAAGCGTTATTAATAGTAACAACACTTTACCTATTCTTGATAATTTTTTATTTGAATTAGATAACAATCAATTACATGTTTCGGCTTCTGACTTAGAAACTACTATGTCGGCAAGTTTAGAAATTGAATCAAACAGTACAGGAAGTGTTGCTATTCCAGCAAAACTTTTGTTAGATATTTTAAAAACGTTTCCAGAACAACCACTTACTTTTACAGTTGAAGAAAATAATACGGTAGAAATTAGTTCAAACTCTGGTAAATACGCTATCGCTTATGCAGCTGGCGAAGAATTCCCGAAAGCAGTAGCTTTAGAAGATCCTTCAACAACTATTATTCCTGCTGAAGTTTTAGCAACAGCAATTGGAAAAACAATTTTCGCTACAGGAAACGACGATTTACGTCCAGTAATGAGTGGTGTATTTTTCCAATTCTCTACTGAAGGTTTAATTTTTGTAGCAACTGACGCACACAAATTAGTAAAATATGCTCGTACAGATGTAAAAGCATCTCAAAGTGCTGAGTTTATTATGCCGAAAAAACCTTTAAACATTTTAAAAGGAATTTTAGCGACATCAGATGCAGAAGTAAAAGTAGAATACAACGATTCTAACGCTACGTATTCATTTGAAAACTATGTGTTAACGTGTCGTTTAATTGACGGGAAATATCCAAATTACGAAGCGGTTATTCCTAAAGAAAATCCAAATAAATTAATTTTAAGTCGTGTTACTTTTTTAAACTCGGTTCGTCGTGTGGCTATTTTCGCTAACAAAACTACGCACCAAATTCGTTTAAAAATTGCGGGTACCGAATTAAACATTTCTGCTGAAGACATTGATTATTCAAACAAAGCAGATGAGCGTTTAACTTGTGATTACCACGGTGACGATTTACAAATTGGTTTCAACTCACGTTTTTTAACGGAAATGTTGAACAATTTAACAAGTGACGAAATTCAATTAGAAATGTCATTACCTAACAGAGCCGGAATCCTTACTCCTATTGACGGATTAGACGAAGGTGAAACTGTTACTATGTTGGTGATGCCAGTTATGTTGAATAACTAACCCCACGACAAGCTCTGGGTAAAATTTCGAGTATACATAATAGAATGAAGAAATAAACTTTCCAAATTCGAAATTATATATAACTAACCTAAACTACTACTATGAACCACGATTGCTGAAAAGCGATTGTGGTTTTTTTTTGATAGGAACGCAGATGACACGGATTTGAATCGATTGTACTGATTTTGATTTAACTAGTTTGGGTTTACTTTGCGAAAAATTGGTACGCAGATTTAAAGGATTGAAATGATTTTAACATATAAGTCATATAAGTTTAACCGTCACGTTTGTCACCCTGAAAGGGTCTCACTCAAACTATGGAAAACTTTGACTTGTATTACGTGAGATCCTTTCAGGATGACAAGTTTGTGGTTACGTTGTGGTGAAAGTTGATTATGAGATTGCTTCGCCTGTTCGAGCATAGCTCTCGGGTCCTCCTAAGGTCGGAATGACAAGATTGTGGAAGTGTTTTGCGTGAGATCCTTTCAGGATGACAAATTTGTGGTTACGTTGTGTTTAAAAAAGTTCTTCTGAAAACTAAAAATTGTTTCATAGACCCGATAGTAACGGCATCTTTTTATTGTTGCCTGAGGCACTCGAAGGCAACAATAAAAAATATAGTGGATAGCGGGACAAGTAGTGATTTGAAGAGGAAACGTGTTCTTCTAAAAAACTTTCAACTTCCAACTCCCAACTTCTAACTTTTCCTATCTTTGCAAACAAAACCTAAAATATGATTCCACACGAAACCATAGTTGCCTTAGCTACACCATCAGGTGCCGGAGCAATTGCTGTTATTAGATTATCAGGCGCTAATGCGATTGCCATTGCTGCTGAAGTATTTGAATCGGTTTCGGGAAAAGACATTAGTAAGCAAAAAACGCACACGATACATTTAGGTCATATTGTGGATGGCACAAAGGTGTACGACCAGGTTTTACTTTCTATTTTTAAAGGTCCGAATTCGTATACGGGTGAAAATGTGGTGGAAATTTCATGTCATGGTTCGGTTTTTATTCAACAACAAATTATACAATTATTACTTCGTAAAGGCGCGAAAATGGCGCAAGCGGGTGAATTCACTTTAAGAGCCTTTTTAAACGCTAAACTCGATCTTTCGCAAGCGGAAGCTGTTGCCGACTTAATCTCGTCAGATAACGAAGCGAGTCATCAAATAGCGATGCAACAAATGCGTGGCGGATTCAGTAATGAAATTGCCAAGTTGCGTGAAGAATTATTAAACTTCGCTTCTTTAATTGAATTAGAATTAGATTTTGCTGAAGAAGATGTAGAATTTGCAGATAGAACGGCGTTTTACGAATTATTAACGCGAATTGAATTTGTTTTAAAACGATTAATCGACAGTTTTGCCGTTGGAAATGTGATTAAAAATGGGATTCCAGTTGCGATTGTTGGTGAACCGAATGTAGGGAAATCGACACTTTTAAACGCTTTATTAAACGAAGAACGCGCGATTGTTTCGGACATTGCTGGAACGACTCGTGATACCATTGAAGACGAATTGGTAATTGACGGAATTGGTTTCCGTTTTATTGATACGGCCGGAATTAGAGAAACGAAAGATGTGGTGGAAAGTATCGGAATTCAGAAAACGTTTGAGAAGATTGAACAAGCGCAGGTAGTTTTATATTTGTTTGAAAGTTTAAAGTTTCAGGTTTCAGGTTCGGAATACATTAATGAAATTGAAAAAGTTAAAAACAAATACCCTCTGAAAACCTTATTAGTCGTAATTAATAAAGTTGATTTGTTAACGAATGAACAAATTTTAGACATTCAACAACAACTTGAAACTTTAAACGTAAAACTTTTACCTATTTCCGCTAAACAAAAAACAGGAATTGACGAACTTAAAAATCAATTGTTATCATTCGTAAATACTGGTGCTTTACGAAACAACGAAACTATCGTAACAAACACGCGTCATTACGATTCGTTATTGAAAGCTTTAGAAGAAATTCAGAAAGTCCGATTTGGATTAGACAATAACATTTCTTCGGATTTTATGGCGATTGACATTCGTCAGGCGTTGTTTCATTTCGGAGAAATTACGGGTCAAGTTTCTAACGATGAGTTACTTGGGAATATTTTTGCGAATTTTTGTATTGGGAAATAACTAAATCCTCGGCTTATTCAAACCTCTATCGTACAGAACAATACTTCCGGCAATAGAAACATTTAAACTCTTTTCCGATTTAAATTTGACTAAATGATGGCATTTTTCCATGGCATTTTTTGTCATGCCGTGGTCTTCTGCGCCTAATAAATACACGCAACGTTGTGGATGATGAAAAGTTTCTAAATCTACAGCAGAATCGTCAAGCTCTACGCCTACTAATCTCGCGCCTTTTGGTAAGTTTTCGTAAAAAGCTTCAAAGGTATCGTAATGAAAATACGGAATCATTTTTACCGCATTATGTGTATCGCAAGCTTGTTTCGCATAGCGTTTACCAATCGTAAAAATAAAACTGGCTCCAAAATTTTGTGCTGTACGCCAAAGCATACCTAAATTTTCTGGTGTTTTTCCGTTTTGGATTCCTATTCCAAAATATTCATTTATAAAATTGTCATTCATATTGATATACTTGTTTTACGAGGCGATAAAATTAGATGAAAAATTTTAATTACCACAACTGAAACAGCATAGAAAATCTCGGGTTGTAACATTTCAATTACATTTATCTATTTAACAGTATTTTAGCTTATATTAAATGCTTTTTATTTAAATTTGCTTCGTTTTAAAATAACAAATGAAAAAATACCACTTCATATTAATCATATTATTAGGCTTTTTATTTATGCCTAGCAATGTTATGGCTTGTGGTGAAAGCTCTGAAAAACATTCTTGTAAAAAAGAGGCTTCTTCTCATAAAACAGAAAAAAAGAGCTGTTGTAGTAGTGATAATTCTAATGAAAAAGAAAGCAAAGGTTGCCAAGGAACTTGTGGTCATTCAGATTGTGGTTGTGCTTCAACTTGTCCTATTACTCCATTAAATTTATTTTTAGAAGTTATTTTTCAATACAATACAGTTAACTACTCATTAATTGAGAAAGTTAAATTTCCTTATTCTTCACCATCAATATTAGATGGCTTCCATTCCATTTGGGTCATTCCTAAAATAGGCTAAATTCATTTTTTGACAGCCATAGTTATGTCAAATCGGTTGCTTTTGCGATCAAATTTTACCTTTTTAAAATAATAATCTTTACATTTATAGTAAGATTATTGGTTTAAATTATTATTCATCACATTTATTTTATAAACTAATTAAAGTGAATTCACTTTGATTTAACACATCATAAAAATGAAAAAATTATTTAAAAACCCAATAATAGCAGCTACTCTATTGCTAACATTTACAGCTTGTGAGGCTCAAATTAAAAACACAAAAACAGAAACCGTAAAAATTTATGGAAACTGTGGAATGTGCGAAAAAACAATTGAAAAAGCTGGAAATCTATCTAAAATTACGAAAGTAGATTGGAATACAGATACCAAAATGGCGACTTTAACTTACGACAGTCAAAAGACCAATCAGGATGAAATTTTAAAACGAATTGCTTTAGCTGGTTACGATAGTGATAAATTTCTTGCGCCAAATGACACGTATTCAAAATTACCAAAATGTTGTCAGTATGATAGAGTTGCAAAAGTTCCAGTAAAAGAAGTAGTGAAATCGGAGACTGAAAACCATTCTGGTCATGAAAATCATACTACTGATTCTTCTGTAAAAACTCAAGATAAAAACCAACTGAAAGCTATTTTCGACAATTACTTTTCAGTAAAAAATGCATTAGTCAAATCAGACGGAAATTCAGCATCAACAAGTGCTACCGAATTACTTTCAGCTATAAATGCTGCGAAAATGGATAATTTAGAAATGGATGTTCATGTGGTTTGGATGAAAGTTTTAAAAAATATGAAAGAAGATACGAAGTCAATTTCTGAGACAAAAGACATCAAAGTTCAAAGAGATAATTTTGATACACTTTCAGTAAATATGTACGAATTAATAAAAATTTCAAAACCAGAAACACCAGTTTATTACCAAAATTGTCCAATGACAAACGACGGAAAAGGTGCCAATTGGTTAAGCAAAGAAAATGCTGTAAAAAACCCGTATTATGGTTCAATGATGTTAACTTGTGGTAAAACTGTAGAAACTATAAAATAATCTAAAATGAGAAAAATAGTTTTTGTGTTATTTTTAATTGCTAATATAGCTACTGCACAAATTAAAGTTGGTGATTCCATACCATCAATAATACTGAGAAACAGTACAAATGAAAATGTAAATATTGCTTCTTTCAGAGGAAAATATATGCTTATTGATTTTTGGGCATCTTGGTGTGCGCCTTGTCGTTTAGGTAATAAAAAATTAGTAAAATTACATAACGATGTGAATCAAGATAAAATTGAAATCTTAGGAATTTCAATCGATACAGATACAAATAAATGGTTAAAAGCTATTGAAAAAGATAAAATTAAATTTACTCAATTGATAGATGCTAAAGGCTTTGATGCGCAAACAGCAGTTCAATTTGGCGTTGATGAATTACCTTCAAAATACTTGTTCGATCAAAATGGTATTCTAATAGCAAAAAACCCAACTGAAGAAGAAATAATTAAATTAATAAAAGAATAAAATGAAAAAAATAAATAAATTATATATGATAGTTGCATCAATAGTTTTGATGTTTTCAATAAATAGTAATGCACAAATTGTAAAAGCCGAAATAAGAGCAACAGGTTTAACTTGCTCAATGTGTTCTAATGCTATAAACAAACAACTAAAAGCATTGCCAGAAGTTATTAATGTAGAAACCGATTTAAATACAAACACATTTTCGGTAACACTGAAAGAAGGAAATGAATTAAGTCCGAAAACATTTAAAGAAAAAGTAGAAAAAGCTGGATTTTTCATTGGCTCATTAATAATAACTGCAAAATCAGAAACGATTAGTAAAAGTGCTTATATTTTAGTTAATGATAAAAAAAACGAAGCATCGGAAGTTCAATTTCAGGTAGTTGATAAAGGATATGTTACTGAAAAAGAGTTTAAAAAATTATCTAAATCATATAAAGATATAACAACTTATGTTGCCAATAGCGAAGATGATTTTCACATTAAAATTCTCAACTAATGAGAAAGGTAATTATTTTTTTTATCGTTTTTGTTTTTCAAAAAAATTATAGTCAAGAGTTATTTGTAGTTACTGATCCAGCAAGCAATATTCCTGGAAATACATTAAGTGTTAGAGTTTCTCAATCCTTGTTTAAAGAAGCATTTATTTCAGGTTACAATTATCACTTAATGCCAGAAATCACATACGGTTTAAATAAAAATCTGATGTTTAGAGCTTCTACTTTTGTTAGTAATAGAAGTAATCAATTAGTAACAGAAGGTGGTAGTTTTTATACGAAGTTCCGATTTTATTCAACAGACGATTTGAACAGCCATTTTCGATTAGCAACATTTACAAGATACAGTTTCAATAATGCTGATATTCATCAGGAACAAATTGAAATTATGGGTCATAATTCTGGTTTTGAAACAGGATTAGTAGCTACTAAATTGATTAAAAAATTGGCAATCAGTTCATCAGTTAGTTTTGAAAAAGCATTTGACAATAAACCAAGTTATAAATTTCCTAGTAATCTAGGTGATAATGCTACAAATTATACATTGTCATTTGGGAAATTAATGTATCCGAAAAAGTACACTAATTTTAAGCAAACCAACATCAATTTGATGGTCGAATTCGTTGGACAAACAATAAATGAAAATGGAAAATCGTATTTAGATGTAGTTCCTGCAGTTCAATTTATTTTCAATAGTCAAGCGCGTTTAGATTTCGCTTACAGACATGAATTGGTAAGCTCTATGCTTAGAACTGCACCAAATGGTTTTTACTTTAATTTGGAATATAATTTTTTTAATTTAACTAAGTAATTTTGAGGAAAATTAAATAACATCTGCTCAAAATGTGAGTAAAAATTGAAAAATACCCAAGCAAATCAAAATATAAAAAGTATGAAACTATATATTAAAAATATGGTTTGTAGCCGATGTAAAATGGTTGTAAAGTCCGAGTTAGAAAAACTCGGACTTCAATTATTTTCTGTCGAATTAGGTGAAATTGAAACCGTTAATGAAATTTCTGACGAACAAAAACAGCAAATTACCTATCAATTAAAACAGTTTGGTTTTGAATTAATTGATGATAAAAAAAGTATAATTATTGAAAAAATAAAATTACTAATTATCGATTTGGTTCAAAACAAGAATAACCAAATTAACACTAATCTTTCTGATTATATTGTTAATCATTTGGCGCAGGATTATAATACCATTAGCAATTTATTTTCAGAAGTAGAAAACACCACAATTGAAAAATACTATATCCATCAAAAAATAGAGAAAGTAAAAGAATTATTAATGTATAACGAACTAAATTTAAGTGAAATTGCCTTTCAATTAAATTACAGTAGTGTGGCACATTTGAGCAATCAATTTAAAAAAACTACTGGTTTTTCTCCAACCTATTTCAAACAACTTAAAAACAATAAACGCAAACTTTTTGCTGATGATAGAGCTTTTCATTTCATGGCGGAAAATGATTTTGCCACTAACGGTAACGACGGAATGATAATGACGCAAAACACGCGCTGGAGTTTTGGTACAGAATGGCGATTGGGATACAAAGAGCATCACGGATACGAAACTGAGACTCACATTGGTAGATATTTCGGAAAAATGCAATGACTAATGCCTTTTATAGGTTTCGATTGGCGTTATAGAAAAATAGGTGAAGATGAAATTGGAATGGAAGAAATAGAAATAGAAAAAAACATTTTCGGACAATCCAATACTAAAAATGAACGTTCTGTATTTAGTGCGGGTGTAGAATACACTTTGCCAATGTTAGTAAAAGCACAAGCTGAAGTATTTACAGATGGAAATTTCAGATTTCAATTAGAACGAATGGATATTCCAGTTTCTAAAAGAGTCCGAATGGACCTCATGTGGAATACGGATAAAGAATATATGGCTTGACTTCGATATATCATTAAAAGAAATCTTAGTTTTCGTACACATTATGATAGTGATATGGGTTTTGGAGTTGGCGCTTCTCTTAATTATTAAATTTTTAAACAAACAGATAAATTTTTGGCACAGTTTTTAGTAGGTAAATTCATATCACCTAATCTTAAAAATTTGTTAATGGAACACAATTACTTTTTACTTATTAATCAACCATTAAAAACAAATTTTTATGAACACACATTTCAAAATTGGAGGCGCAATGCTGCTTCTAACCCTAGCAATCGCTTGCAACAAAAAGTCAGAAGAAAGTATCAGTAAAATGGATTTAGAAGCTGTTGTCGACAGCTCATCAGTAGCTGATGACATGAGTTCTTCAGCAGCCGTCGAAGACAAAAATTCCAAACGAAAATTCATTAGAACAGCCGATGCGCGTTTTAAAGTTAAAGATGTGGCACAATCGACTTACAAAATCGAAAGTTTAACTAAAGAAGTTGGTGGATTCGTTACTCTTTCCGAATTAAGAAGTACGATTACCGAAAACGATGAAACACAAGTGAGTCAGGATAGTTTATTGAAAACCACGCGTTACGAAGTGAACAATACTATCGCTTTACGAGTGCCAAATGTGAAATTAGACACGCTTTTGAGAAGTTTAGCAAAAGAAGTTCAGTTTTTAGATTATCGAGTAATTAAAGCTGATGATGTGAATTTACAATTATTAGCCAATCAATTATCTCAAAAAAGAAATGCAAACACTTCTAAAAGACTAGAAACAGCAATTGACAAAAAAGGCAATAAACTGAAAGAAATTAACCAAGCAGAAGAAAATTTAGCCTCGAAAAAAGAAAATTCTGATACATCATACATCAATAACTTATCGTTAAATGATCAAGTTAATTTTTCAACTGTAACATTAGAATTATATCAAAACGAACAATTAAAATACGAATTGGTTGCCAATGAAAAAAATATCAATGCGTACCGACCAAATTTAGGTTTACAAGTTTGGGAAAGCATCAAAACAGGTTGGTTTATTTTTGAAGGAATCGTGGCATTTTTAGTCCAACTTTGGCCAATAGCTTTCTTCGGATTTTTAGCTTGGTTCGGATTTAAAAAATGGAAAACCATCAAAAAAGTAGCTTAGTTTTAAAGCAAAAAAAAAAAAACGCAAATTCAGATCTTCCGAATTTGCGTTTTTTTATATATTTTATATTTCTAATTCTCTCCTACTTCGGTATTCAATTTACTATTGTTATAACTAAATGCAAAGTAAATTACCAATCCAATTACCAACCAAACTCCAAACCACATCCAGTTTGAAACTGCCATTCCTGTTAATAAATAACAACAAGAAATTAATCCTAATAATGGAATTAATGATAAGTTTTTAGTGAATGAAATCACGGTCATTACGATACAAACAATCAGGAAAACTAACATTGGAATATTAGTCGCTAATTTTTCTCCTGAAGAAAAATCGATTACATTCGTAAAAAAATCTGGAACGTATTTTATAGTTAAACCAGTTGCTACTAATATAATTATTGGGAAAATAAATTTAGAATTCACATACGGAATTCTGAATTTTCCTTTTGTTTCACGCTCTGCAATCTCCGCTTCACTTTGAGCAGAAAGCATTAAAACTCCTCCACAAACCAATACGAAAGCAAATAAAGTTCCGATACTTGTAAAATCTAATACGAAGTTTTCATCGGTAAAAAAGATTGGAAGTCCAACCACCAAACCAGTTACAAGAGTGGCATAACTTGGTGTTTTATATTTTGGGTGAATTCTAGAAAAACGTTTCGGCATTAAACCATCACGACTCATAGTCATCCAAATTCTTGGTTGTCCCATTTGGAATACTAATAAAACACTTGTCATCGCAACAACCGCAGCAATTGAAACCACAAATAACATCCATTTCACACCTTTTAATGCGAAAATTTCAGCTAAAGGATCACTAACTCCAAGCAATTCATAAGAAACCATTCCAGTAATTACTAAAGCTAAAATGATAAATACAGCCGTACAAATGACTAACGAATAAATCATACCTTTAGGTAAATCGCGTTGTGGATTTTTACTTTCTTCAGCCAATGTAGAAACCGCATCAAAACCAATGTAAGCAAAGAAAACAGCAGAAACTCCGCCCATAACTCCGCTAAAACCATTAGGCATAAAAGGCGTCCAATTGTCAATATCAATATAAAAAGCGCCTACAACAATTACTAAAGCAATAATAGCCAACTTAATGTAAACCATAGCATTACTAAAGTTTTTCGATTCTTTTGTTCCTCTATAAACTAAATAGGTAATTAAAATATTAATCACCACAGCTGGTAAATCGAAAATTATTTTCAAGTTTCCTAACATTGGTGCGTTTTGCCAAGCCGCTAAACCTTCATCTCCTTTAGTTGCTAAAAAGGCAGCATGAGCCGATTTATAGTTTATCGTTAACCATTCTGGTAAATGAATTCCGAAAGTTTCGAGTAAATTGGTAAAATAACCGCTCCATGAAAAAGCAATATAAATGTTACCAATTGAATATTCCATAATTAATGCCCAACCAATTATCCAAGCAAAAAGTTCTCCGAAAGATACATAAGCATACGTATAAGCACTTCCTGAAACTGGAACACGAGAAGCAAATTCTGCATAACACATGGCTGTAAATCCACAAGCAATGGCACACATTATATATAAAAGTACAACTGCTGGACCACCAGAAAAACATGCATTTCCGATTGCACTAAAAGTACCACCTCCAATAATTGCAGCGATTCCAAAAAATGTTAAATCTTTTACTGTCAACACTTTATTTAAGCCAGAATGTTCTCCATCTCCACCTTGTTTTAATATTGTTGTAATCGATTTTTTTCTGAAAATATTCATTTTTTTAGTAATTTTGGTTAGGAAGGCAAATATATAATTAAAATTGAAATTCTTTTAGTTATTAAAATTAAATTACAATAACTCAAAACTATTATAAAATAAATTTATATAATCAAAATTTATTCATTATCTTGGTTTATACTTTAAATTTGTAAGAGAAATAATCAAAAAACAATATACTATGGAAAACATCACAAATTCAAACGGAGGAAAATGTCCTTTTTCAGGTGGTTCAGTGAATCAATCTACTGGTAATGAAACAAAAAATCAGGATTGGTGGCCAAAATCACTAAACCTAGATATCCTTCATCAACACGATAATAAAACAAATCCTTTAGGTGAAAATTTTAATTATGCAGAGGAATTCAAAAAACTAGATTTACAAGCCGTAAAAAATGACTTAAAAGCTTTCATGACCGACAGTCAAGAATGGTGGCCTGCAGATTGGGGACATTATGGAGGATTAATGATTCGTATGGCTTGGCATGCTGCTGGAACGTATCGAATTGCAGATGGTCGTGGTGGTGCTGGAACAGGAAACCTTCGATTTGCGCCTTTAAATAGTTGGCCTGATAATGGAAATTTAGATAAAGCCAGAAGATTATTATGGCCTATCAAAAAGAAATATGGAAATAAAATTTCTTGGGCCGATTTAATGATTTTAGCAGGAACAATGGCTTATGAATCAATGGGATTAAAAGTTTTCGGATTTGCTGGTGGTCGTGAAGATATTTGGCATCCAGAAAAAGATATTTACTGGGGAGCTGAAAAAGAATGGTTAGCCAAAACGGGAAGTCCAGGTACAAGATATTCAGGTGAAAGAGATTTAGAAAATCCTTTAGCTGCAGTAATGATGGGATTAATTTACGTAAACCCAGAAGGAGTTGATGGAAAATCAGATCCTTTAAAAACAGCTCACGATGTTCGTATTACATTCCAAAGAATGGCTATGAACGATGAAGAAACCGTAGCTTTAACGGCTGGTGGACATACCGTTGGAAAAGCACATGGAAATGGTGATGCATCAAAATTAGGTCGCGAACCAGAAGCTGGTGAAATTGAAAATCAAGGTTTTGGTTGGTTAAACCCGAAAGGAAACGGAAACGGTCCTGATGCCGTAACTAGTGGATTGGAAGGTGCTTGGACTACTCACCCAACGCGTTGGGATAATGAATATTTCAATTTGTTATTGAACCACGAATGGGAATTAAAGAAAAGTCCGGCTGGCGCTTCACAATGGGAACCTATCAATATGAAAGAAGAAGACAAACCTGTTGATGCGTTCGATCCGTCAGTGAAAAGAAATCCAATTATGACAGATGCCGATATGGCTCTGAAAATGGATCCGGCTTACCGAGTAATTGCAGAGCGTTTTCATAAAGATCAAGATTATTTTTCTGATGTTTTTGCAAGAGCTTGGTTCAAATTAACACATAGAGATTTAGGCCCAAAAGACAGATATTTAGGTGCTGATGTTCCGGCTGAAGATTTAATTTGGCAAGATCCAGTTCCGAAAGTGAATTACACTTTATCGGATTCAGAAATTGAAGAATTAAAAGGGAAATTATTAAATTCTGGTTTATCAAGAGCTGATTTAATCAACACGGCTTGGGATAGCGCTAGAACATTTAGAGGTTCTGACTTTAGAGGTGGTGCCAATGGCGCAAGAATCAGATTAGCTCCTCAAAATAATTGGGTTGGAAATGAACCGGCTCGTCTTAAAAATGTAATCAACAAGTTAACAGAAATTCAAGCCAATTCTAGTAAAAAAGTAAGTATTGCCGATTTAATTGTACTTGGCGGAAGTGCAGCTATTGAAAAAGCGGCTCAAGAAGGTGGATTCAATATTAAAGTTCCTTTCCAAGCCGGACGAGGCGATGCTACTCAAGAAATGACAGATGTAGATTCATTTGAAGTTTTAGAACCAAGTAATGATGCTTTTAGAAATTTCATGAAAGCGAAATATGTAGTGCAACCAGAAGAATTAATGTTAGACAAAGCCCAACTTCTTGGCTTAACAGCAGCTGAAATGACTGTTCTACTTGGTGGAATGCGTGTGCTTGGAACCAATTATGGTGGAACAAAACACGGAGTTTTCACTAATAATGAAGGTGTTTTAAGTAACGATTTCTTCGTGAATTTGACAGACATGAATTACAGTTGGAAACCTGCGGGCGACAATCTATACAATATCGTAGATAAAAAATCTGGAGCTACAAAATGGACAGCAACTAGAGTCGATTTGGTTTTTGGCTCGAATTCTGTTTTAAGAGCTTACGCCGAAGTGTATGCACAAGACGATAATAAAGAAAAATTTGTAAAAGATTTTATCTCAGTTTGGAATAAAGTAATGAATTCTGGTCGATTTGATATCTAAAATAATTATATTGTTTGCCACGAATTCACGAATTAAAATTTTCTAATTGTTTTAAATTTATAGTCTTAGACGATAATAATTCGAATTAAATCGAAATAAACACATCTATAATTAGTGAATTTGTGGCTAAAAATCATCAAAGTCACATTACATCAACAATACATTTTAAAGGCGATTTGGAAACAATCGCCTTTTTTATTTCCTTAAAACGACATCATAAGCATATCCTATTACCAAATAGTTAATTACAATAAATTCGATTTGAAATACTCATAATAATAACTAATTTTGCACCTGAAAATTTAACAATAATTATAATAAAAAAATTATGGCATTAGTAGGAAAACAATTCCCAAACATTACTGTTGACGCAATCTCAGAAATGGGTGACAACTTAAGAATTAACGTTTTAGAAGAAGCTACAAAAAACAACAAAAAAGTACTTTTATTTTGGTATCCAAAAGACTTTACATTTGTTTGTCCAACTGAATTACACGCTTTCCAAGCTGCTTTACCAGAATTTGAAAAAAGAAACACTATCGTAATTGGTGCTTCTTGTGATACTAACGAAGTACACTTTGCTTGGTTAAACACAGCAAAAAACAATGGTGGAATTGAAGGAGTTACTTATCCTTTATTAGCTGATACAACTCGTAATTTATCTGCTGCTTTAGATATTTTAGATGCAGAATGGGTGTATAATGAAGAATTAAACGATGAAATTTTAGAAGGTTCAAACGTAACTTTCCGTGCAACATATTTAATTGACGAAACAGGTAAAATTTTCCACGAAAGTGTTAACGATATGCCATTAGGTAGAAACGTAAACGAATATTTACGTATGGTTGATGCTTACACGCATATCCAAACTAAAGGTGAAGTTTGTCCTGCAAACTGGGAAGCTGGTAAAGAAGCAATGAGCGCTGACAGATTAAGTACTGCTGCTTATTTAAGCCAAAACTAATATTTTAAAAGATTAAAAAAGGTTCTAAGCTACTAAGTCACTAAGATTTTAAACTTAGAACCTTTAAATATATTCAAAAACAAACTTAGTAACTCAGAATCTTAGTTACTTAGAAACTTTAAAAACTATGTTCTTAGAATTAGAAAAAGATAATTTAGCAGAAGTAATTGCTTCAAACGAAGTAGTTTTAGTACAATTTTCAGCATCTTGGTGTGGAAATTGCCGAATTATGAAACCAAAATTCAAAAAAATGGCTTCAGAAAACGAAAACGTTCCTTTTTTAATGGTAGATGCAGAAAACTTTACAGAATCTAGAAAACTAGCTAACGTAGACAATTTACCAACATTTGCTGCTTTTAAAAATGGTGTGTTAGTAAATCAAACACAAACAAATAAAGCTGAAGTTTTAGCGGAATTAGTTGCTGAAGTAATTTAATTATAGACCCGTTAGACTTCTTAGATTATTTAGATAGTCTAAAAATCTAAAATGTCTAAAATCTAACAATCTAAAAAATGAAACTACCCGTAATAAAACACCTCAACCAATTTGTGGAAGAAAACGATGCGGATTACTTAGTGGAAACTATTGCCGTTTTAGAACATCTTTGCGAATTAGAATCTTTAAAAGATGAAGAATTAGATGTGATAGCCGAATTAATTTCCAATATGTATGGCGCTATTGAAGTACACAAAATGGTAAAAGAAGGCAAAGACAAAAAAACAGCTCTAAACGATTTTATGAAACGCGTTTTAGGTGCTATTGATAAATAACAGAAACTCTCAAGAAATTGAGAGTTTTTTTTGTACGAATATTTAAAGTTTTTATATGTTTTCTTAAGAGCTAACTTCAAGCTTATATCCTTTCCCGCGTATCACAACAATATTACTATTCGGATCAAGCTCTAGTTTTTTTCTAAGTTTTGAGATGAACATATCCAAACTACGCCCTACAATAACACCTTCGTCTTCCCATATCTCTTTTTGTAGTCGACTTCTCTCTATAATCTCGTTAGGAGATAATGCGAAAATGAGCAACAAACGTGTTTCAGTTCCCGTCAGATCTATCGTTTGATTATCTATTAGCAATTGTCGTTTCTGTACATCAAATACAACCGAACCAAAAGTGAATACCTTATTTTCCTCCTCTTTAGGTAAGGCTTTCTTCGGTTTAACCGATTTCAAAAAAACAAAGCCAATAAATCCCAAAAATGACAGACCTCCAAAAAAATATTTATAATTTATTGCAGTTATGCCATTCGGTTTAAATTTAATATTAATCATATAACAAGCAACAGGTTGTCTTCTACCTTTACATGCTACAATATCATCTTTTTTGTTTTTGGAAATAGCATATCCATAGGCTACACTAGAATTACCACAATTAAGTACGTTAACAACATATTCACGTGCGAAAGGATCTTTAGCTAACAAACGCTGCGTAATATTCACCAGAGAATCGGTTTGAAAAGTAAATTCATTCTCAAACCTGATTTGATATTCATTTTCAGCTATCTTTTTTACAGGAAGAACTCTTGATGTTTTGTCGCCAGACTGTAAGAGTATTTCATGTCCGATCTTACGAATTAAAATTTCCCTTCTAGCGATATCAAAATCGTCACTATCAGTACTACTGAAAGCTATACAGATCACAGAGATAAACGAGAATAATATCAATGCGAATAAATATTTGCTTTTTCTAGAAAGGAGATTTCGACTAAAATGCATAGTGTCAAGTTTATATTTACAAAGTTTACAATTTTATTTACAATCACAATCTCTCGAAACGGAAAATATCAATGTAAATTAGCGTAATCAATTTAAAAAAACATGAAAGATATGAAAAAAAACATCTATTTGCTCATCTTACCACTGGCTGTGGTGAGTGTACTAGTATTCACTAATTGTGAAATTAAAAATGAAACTAAACCATCACCAAAGTCGTTGTCCATTGCTGAAACTAAAGCCCGCCTGAAAGCTAAGAAAAATTGGGAGGCCTCTCCTGACGGCATAAAGTACAAAGAATGGGAGGTTTCTCCTGAAGGTAAAAAAGTGCATGCCAGTCATGATAAAATTAAAAAGTATTTAAAGGCTTTTAGCAATATGGAGGCCGTTGTAACCTCTGTTACTTTTCAGCGTGACGGGAAATCATCAGGAATAAAATGGCTTATCGTCAGAATTAATGACGAAGAATATATGATGCAATTTATTCCTAAGGATTTTGAACAGTTAAAAAGCCTGAAAGTGAACGACAAAATAATTGTAAGAAGTCGTAGCGCAGGGTATTCGTCTAATCATCCCTATTTGATTATATCGGGCGACTATATTGCGCAAAATAATAAGATACTTTTTAAACGCGACTTTAGTAAAGATAAAGGTTGTTAAGGAACCTGATAACGACTTCGTTTATTATACGATGAACAAATAACAGAAACTCCCAAGAAATTGAGAGTTTTTTTTGATGCAATTTAGAGAATTGATATATCTGAAATCTAGCTAGAAAATCTTATCTTAGCAAGAAAATAACATTCACGCAACCACTACTATACTTAGAAGCTGAAAGTTATGCCTCAATGAAAAATGTAAAGTAAAAATGAAATCAAAATTTAGAAATCTGTTTTGGATAAGACTTTCATTAGGATTCGCTCTTTTTGTGATTCTCATCTTGTTTTTAATAAATAGATTGTTCTTAAATTCTCAAGAAACTGAAAACTTAACATGGATTTTAGTTAGTTTAGCTTTATCACTTTTGGGTTACCTTTCACTTGACTTATTAAAAATCTTTACACTTAAAGTTTCTAAAAATGGAATTAAAATAACTTTCTTAATCACAAAAAAGAAAAAGTATATTCCGTTTAATAGTATATCGAGTATAGAAAAAGAAAAAGTTACTTTAAGAAATGCACAGGGAAATATTACAGATGGTTATTACATAAGTATTTTAAATTTCGAAAATGAAAGTTTCATAATTTCTCCTGATAATTTTGAAAATTACGAAGAGTTGATGATAGAAATTAAAACTAAATTAAATAATCAGTACATAGAATAAAATCGGTTTACAACAATAACTAATTTAGTTTTTCCAGGTCTGAAGAAATTTTACTTACCTTTATTGTGTAACCAAAAAAAACATTAAAATATGAAATTACTTCGTCATATTAGTATGTTGTTAGTTGTATGCCTCTTTTTAATAAGTTGTAAGGAACAAACAAAAAGCAAAACCAAAAATATCTTTACTAATTCGGAACGTGTGGGTGGAGAATGCGAAGCGGGTTATTGTGACCTCATGTATTTAGCGATGCCTGAAAAAATTAATGAAGTAGATACGAGTGCAGGTTGGTACGAAAAAGGACAAAAACTCATTGTATCAGGAACGGCGTACCAAATAGACGGAAAAACACCAGCTCCAAACGTTATTATTTATTATCATCATACGGATAATGATGGATATTATTCTCCAAGAAAAGACAAACCAGAAAACCAAACCAGACATGGACACATTCGCGGTTGGATGAAAACAGACAAAGAGGGAAAATATACACTTTACACTATCAGACCTGCGCCTTATCCTAATGATAGTTTACCTTCACACATACATTGGCTAATAAAAGAGCCCGATGTGAAAAATGAATATTGGACAGATGACCTTATGTTTGAAGATGATAAATTAATGCCTCCTTATATAAAAAAGTACAAACCTGGTAATTTAGGAGGAAACGGTATTGTGAGGATTATTTTAAAAGACAGCGTTCAAATAGCTGAAAAAAACTTTCTGTTAGGGTTGAATATTCCGAATTATCCTAAAAATAATTAACGGAAAGCAAAATAACAAATTAGGTAAAAATGTACATTTAAATAAATTAGCTATGACAGAATACCAAGCAAAATCGAACAGTTCTTTATCTTTTGATTTAACTAGAGAGGAAGAATTAATAGGAAGACTTATCTATAAAAGTTGGTTTAAGTTTGATGCTGAAATGGAAATTGCAAACGGTTCATCCTACCAAATTGTGCCGAAAGGTTTTTGGGGTACAACTATTGAACTTAAAGATAAAGAAAAAATATTACTGAATTTCAAAATGAATTGGAATGGAGAAATTGTTGTACAAACTTATTTCAATGACCTTCAGAAAGATTATCTTTTTAAACACAAGGGTATTTTTAAAGAATCCTTTATTCTTTTAGACCAAGAAGAAACAGAGCTTTTAGTCATGAAACCTCATTTAAAATGGAGCAAAATGAATTACGAATACCAAATAACAACATTTGATAATTTTGAAAACATATCAAATAAAGAAATAGTATTAACAACTTCGCTTCTTTGTGCAAATTATTATATGTCAATGATGGCGTCTTCAATGGGTGTGTAAATGAAAAATTTCAAAATCCGTTTAAACATAAACTTCACATGATGACAAAAATAATTTACAATATTAGAATTAAAGTAGAATCTGACCACATCTACTCTTAAAATATTTTATTAAAAAAACCCCATATTTTGTTGACAATTACATAATATTTAGACTTTTTTATTAATAATTTCATAACAAATGTGTGAAAATTAAAATATATTTATATATATTGGAGTTTTAATTTACTATGCACGCATATGAAAAAAACTACTTTATTTACATTACTTTCATTTCTATCGATTACTATTGGTTATGCTCAAAACATAATTTATAAACCAAGACCAGCTGGATTTGAATTTCAAGAAATTAGAAATGATTCTATCATTCCATTAAAAACAGTTGATTTAGCTAATAAATTAACTTTTGAAAGCAAAAACCCCTATCCTATTCTTTTCATTCATGGATTAAACTCAAGTTCTGAAACTTGGAATGCCACAACCGCTTATTTCACTTCTCAATATGGTTATACATTTGGTGGAAGATTTGATTTTTGCTTAAACGCAGATGGAAATAATAGCACAGCTAATTTAAATTTGTATCCAACTCCTGGTGCAGATATTGCCGCTTTTGAAACCACCATGATTAACGGAGATTTTTATACCTTAAATTTTAACGTGAATACCGATGGCTCAATAGGAACTGGTGCATTAAGCAATCAATCGGCTATTTACAAACAAGGAATTGCGGTAAAAAAAGCCATCGAAAGAATAATGCAATTAACAGGTAAAAATAAAGTGATTTTGGTTGGACATAGTATGGGCGGATTGGCTTCACGACAATATTTACAAAACACCAATTATTGGCAAACAGATAATGCACATCACGTTGCGAAACTTTTAACTTTAGGCACGCCACACGGCGGAAGTAACGCGAGCGACACCGGTTTGGGTTGGTTTGCAGGAATTGATACGAAAAGTGAAGCAATTAGAGATTTAAAAATTTCTTACTACTATAGTGGCGATGCAGGTCGGTTTTTATCTGGTGGATTAGAAGTGAACAATTCAAGTAATATGAACGAGCATCTTTTTGGTTCCGATTTCTATAATTATGATGTGAATTGTAGCGGAAATATTGGCGATAATATAGTTGGTCTAAACCAAAAAACAATAGATAACATGATTGATTTTTCTAGTGTGATTGGTAGAATTACGGGCGGAACAACTGATGGTGTGGTAGCTGAGCCACAATCTATTATGGATACGTATTATTCAAGTTTAACGTATCCAACAAAGTTTTTCTACTTTAATTCTGGTTTCGATTATATTGAAAATCATACGGAATTACCAAGTTATTACTATGAAATTATGCAAGGTTTAGACGAACCAAATTTTAAAGAATTGGCTTATAATGTCAATACAAATAAGATTTACAATGGTTTTACAACGCTACAATCAACTCCAGCAAACGCAGATCAGGATTTTTATAAATTTACCGTTTCTGGTGGAACAATGACAACAAGTGTTGACATCACTTCGATTACAACAAGCGCTATGAATGCTTCTGTTTTAGATAGTTCTGGTACTTTAATTGATACTTCGGTTACAAATACTGGAAATGCCATTTCATTTGTAAGAACTTTAGCTCCCGGAGATTATTTCTTAAAAATTGTAAGTACAACGCCAACGAATACCAATTATCAAACGCCATATAATTTTGTTATCAATACGACTTTAGGAATTGCGGAAAACGAAATGAATAAAGTGAGTTTTTATCCAAATCCGGTAAAAGATATTTTATATTTAGATAACATTTCAGCTTCAAAAGCCACAATTTACTCGTTATTAGGTCAACAATTAGAAGTCAAAGACATTCAAACTAATTCTACAAGTATTGACATGTCGAAATACGAAAAAGGTATTTATTTAATTACTTTAGAAAACGAAAATAAAACGCAAACCATTAAAGTTATAAAAGAATAGTAGTGTTGTGATTATGTTTAGTAGGTAAAAATCCTGTCTTGTTATTAAAACTTGACGGGATTTTTTTATTTAGATACTATTTTCGAAAACACATAATACATTTCACTCGCTATTTCTAAACTTTTTTCTGCATATTTTTCGTTCATAAGTTCGGTTCCATCAAATTCTTTTGGATCGTTATAACGAATGGGCAATCGTATTTCAGCTCCAGCAATAAACGGACAACCTTCATCTGCAGAAGAACACGTCATAATTGCCGCAAATTCCGATTTCGGATTAAAATCATCATCAAAAGTTTTCGAAAAACAAATAATTGGTTGCTGATTTTCTGCAAATTTCACCGCATAAACTGGATTTTGAGTTTCACTCAATTTTTGAATTTCAAATCCTTGATTAACCAAAGTTTCGCCAATTTTTGGAAACATCGCCGTTGTTTCGGTTCCGCCAGAATAACAAAACACATTTTGAATTCCGAATTGAAACGCCATAGTTTGCGCCCAAATTTGCCCTAAATGACTTCTTCTCGAATTATGTGTACAAATGAAATTCAATCTAATATCTTCTTTAGAATTGACTTTATTTTGAACATAATTAATCAAAGGTTGTAATACTTCTTTTCTTTCATCAGAAATTGAAATTTGCGAAATAGTTTGGATAGTTTTAGATAAATTTTGAAACATATTGTTTGTTTATTTTGACACGAATTGACGAATTTTAAACTTTCAAACATCTTAAAATTATCGTCTAAGACGATAACAATTCGAATTATTTCGAAATAAAATCTATTTTATTTGTGAATTCGTGAATTCGTGGCGAAAAATTATTTCTTTTTAAACGTGCAGAAAATGAAATTTTGAGTCGTATCAAATGGTGTTTGATGGTTTTCAATAAAGCAATTTATTTTTTCGAAAGCTGTACTAAAAATCGCTTCGCATTTAGATTCCGAATATTGTGTAATTTCTAAACCACTGCATTTTAAAGGTCCATTTTCTGAAAAAGTAGCAATAAATAACAAACCATTTTCTGAAATGGATTTCGAAGTCAATTCTTTATATTTCTCAATCTCGTTTTCTGTCGTTAAGAAATGGAAACTCGCTCGGTCATGCCAAACATCAAAAGTGGTTTCTGGATGAAATTCTAAAACATCAGAAACAATAAAAGTCACTTTGGAAGCCTTATCTCCTAACCTATTTTTGATACGTTCAATCGCATTCGCAGAAATATCTAATAAATGTAAATTGGTGTAACCCAAATCTAATAAATTGTCAATCAAATAACTATCACCACCACCAATATCAATAATTCTGGCATTTTTTGAAATGTTATTTTCCACAAAAAAGTTAATTGAAGTTTCTGGCTTTTGTTGGTACCAACTCACTTCTGTTTCTTGCTTCGTCGCAAAAACTTTTTCCCAATGTTCTTTTCTATTTTCCATTACACTAATAACCATAATAAATTAATAATCGTAAATCGGGCATCAAACCCAAAATACATATTCAAAGCTGTAATTCCAATCGTGATGACAATTGGTTTCTTATATTTTATGATAAATTCTTTCACGCTAGTCAATTGATTTATTCTATTCATCTTTCAAACTTAAATGATTAACAACAACCAGAATTGGGTGCACAACTAGTTTCTTTAGGTTTCCACTCACCTATTTTAATTTTCGTTTTTTCTTGCGGAACACCACAATTGTCTTTTGCTAAACAATCAGTTGTTTTCGATTTCAATTGAAAATTCGTTCCGTCAAAATCTAAAGCAAATTTACCAATTGTATCTTTCATTTGGTATTCTACTTCAATTTCTAAATCTGGAATTTGTAGTTTTTCTTCTGAAAGTTCAATAATATGAATTAATTTTTCTGGATGAATTCGATGATCGTAATCATTCGCTTCCCAAAGTTGAAAATTTGCGACTTCTTCATTACGAACCACTCCACCACAATCGATGAAATGTTTGGTAATTTTACCGACTTCCGTCACGTGAAAATGATTCGGAACTAATTCGCCATTAGGCAATTGAAAAGCTATGATTGAAAGCCCTTTTAACTGTTTTTTAATATCTGATAGTTTCATAATAATTGTATTAAGATTTTAGAATTAAGTAGTAAGACTTTAACAACATTTATTTTTTAACTTTAGGGAAATTCCACCAAAATAACCTTCAATTTTCGACATCGTTTCCGGATTGATACAATAACAAATTGATTTTCCTTCAATGGTTCCTTGAATGATATTCGCATTTTTTAATTCTTTTAAATGCTGAGAAATTGTAGGTTGCGCTAAAGGCAATTCATTTACAATATCTCCACAAATACAAGAATCTACTTTTAACAAATATTGAATAATGGCCACACGCGCCGGATTAGCTAAGGCTTTTAGCAAATTGGCGATTTCGTTTTGTTCTTCTGTGAAAGATGCTGTTTTTGTAATTCCCATTTTTATCATATTTACATATTGCAATATTACGATAATAAATCAAATAAAAAAATGTTCAAGTAAATATTTTGAACATTTTTTTATTTGATTAATACCATCTTCTCTTTTTAAAGTAAATAATCATTCCTAAAAGCAATATAAACATAGCTCCTAAAATAATAAAATAACCATATTTCCAATGCAATTCTGGCATATTATCGAAATTCATTCCATATACACCAACAATAAAAGTCAGCGGCATAAAAAACACCGAAACCACCGTTAAAGTCTTCATGACTTCATTCATTTTATGACTTTGCATCGAAAAATAAAAAGCGGAAGCACTTTCCAAAGAATTTAAATCGGCATCAATTTGATCTAAAAGTTCCAAACATTTTTGATGTAATCGGGAAAAGAACGAATAGTTTTCTGGCGAAATCGCGTTAAAAACATCATCATCTTTCATGCTTTTTATAGAATATAACGAATCACGAAGTGGCACAATCGAACGTCGTAAAAAGTTCAAATTATCTCTATGTTGTTCAATATCTTCTAAAATGTTTGGGTTAGGTTTTGCTTTAATTGAATCAATAACCAAATCAATTTTACTTTCTTCACTTTCAATTGTAATATAAAAGTTTTCCATCACAGCATCTAACAATAAATACAGTAAATAATCGACTTTTCGTTCACGGACAATTCCAGCGTGTTGGCGCATTCTTTGACGAATATGAACGAAGAAATCACTTCTTTTTTCTTGAAATGAAAACAGCAAACCATCTCTTAAAATAAAACTAATTTGCTCTATATCAATACCATTAGACTCTGGCAATAAGGATTTAATATTAAAAAACAACGTGTGATTGTATTCATCTACTTTAGAACGTTTTAAGATATTCAAAATATCACTTAAAATAAAGTCGTCAATATTAAACTTTACTCCAATTTCCTTAATTAAATCAACATCAGACAAACCATGTAAATTAATCCAATTATTTTTATCAGATTCCATGTGTTTATTCAATTCCGACAATTTTATGTCTTCATATTCAGATAATTCATCAGAATTGTACACAAATAATTGCATTTCTGGCTTCGTATCTGCGTGTTCACCAGTGTATTCAATTAATGTCGGTACAACTTTTCGTCCTTTTTTGTATAATAGTTTTCGCACTTTGTTTTAAATAAGTATTTTTACCTTTTACAAATATAACATTCTTATGCAAACCATAATTATAAATATAAAACAATTACTACAAGTTAGAGAAACTTCTGTTACTAAAGTTTCTGGTGCAGAAATGGCACATTTACCTATTTTGGAAAATGCTTTTTTAGTGTTGGAAAATGATATTATTTCCGATTTCGGAGTAATGGAAAATTGTCCAAAATTAGAAAATGCAACTATTGTTGATGCGACTGGAAAAATTGTTTTGCCGAGTTTTTGCGACAGTCACACACACATTGTGTACGCTGGAAACAGGAGTGGTGAATTTGTGGATAGAATTAATGGTTTGTCTTATGAAGAAATTGCAAATCGTGGTGGTGGAATTTTAAATTCGGCTAAGAAATTAAACGAAACCTCAGAAGAAGAGATTTACAACCAATCGAAAAAACGTTTGGAAGAAGTCATTTCACAAGGAACTGGAGCGGTTGAAATTAAATCGGGTTATGGTTTAACGGTTGAAGGTGAATTGAAAATGCTTCGAGTAATCAAAAAACTAAAAGAAAATTATCCAATTTCTATAAAATCAACTTTCCTTGGAGCGCACGCTTTTCCAACAGAATATAAAGAAAATCATCAAGCCTATATCGATTTGATAATCAACGAAATGTTACCAAAAATTGCCGCTGAAAATTTAGCCGATTATATTGATGCGTTTTTAGAAACAGGTTATTTCAGCGTTTCTGAAACCATTCAAATTATGGAAGCTGGTAAAAAATATGGCTTAACGCCGAAAATTCACGTGAATCAGTTTACAGCTATTGACGGAATTAAAGCTTGTGTGGAAAATGATGCTTTAAGTGTAGATCATTTGGAAATTGTAACCGAAGAAGATATTGAAGTTTTAAAAGGTTCGGCTTGTATGCCAGTGGCTTTACCAAGTTGTTCGTATTTTATTTCGATTCCGTATACTCCAGCACGTCAAATGTTAAACGCAGGTTTACCTTTGGCTTTAGCTTCCGATTTTAATCCAGGAACAACTCCGTCAGGAAATATGCATTTTGTTGTCGCAACAGCTTGTATCAAAATGAAAATGACTCCTGAAGAAGCCATAAACGGTGCGACTATAAATGGTGCTTACGCGATGGATTTAAGTGATTCTCATGGAAGTATTACAAAAGGTAAAAAAGCGAATTTCATTATCACGAAACCTTTACATAGTTTTTACGAAATTCCTTATTGTTTTGCTACGAATTTGATTGATAGCGTTTGGTTGGATGGAAAAGTTTTTGGCTAATAGGCACGCAGATTTAACGGATTTGGCTGATGAAAAAGAATCTCAACATTTGTCATTCTGAAAGAATCTCTTTACTATTTTTGAGATGCTTTCAGCATGACAAACTTTGCAAAAAAACTTAGCGAGCCTTTCGAAAATCTTTGCGTCTTTGTGATAAACCCTAAAACTCCGCTTCCACCAAAATCTCCATAATTTCTTTGGTAACTGGATGTTCAAATTGAATATATTCCGCATGAAGATGCAATCTATCGGCTTTTGTACCATATAAATCGTCTCCAATAATTGGTGTATGCAATCCTAAATTATGCGAAGCGTGCACACGTAATTGATGTGTTCTTCCCGTTATTGGATAAAAATAAACTTTCGTTTTTCCGTTTTTGACTTCTATGGTTTTCCATTTGGTTTGAGCAGGTTTTCCGTGCTCGTAACAAACTAATTGTCGTGGTCTGTCGTCTAAATCTACACGCAAAGGCAAATCGATATAACCATGAGATTTTTCCAGTAAACCATCTAATAAAGCTACGTAACGTTTCTTAATCGTTCTATTTATAAACTGACTTTGCAATTGTACAGCTGTGGCTTCATTTTTCGCGATAAGCATAATTCCGGAAGTCGACATGTCTAATCGGTGTACAATTAGCGGACCAGTTGCCTCAGGATATTTTGTTGCAATTCTGGCATAAACCGAATCGGAAATAGTTTTTCCAGGAACTGATAAAAATTCTGTAGGTTTATTTATAGCTAGCATGACTTCATCTTCGTACACAATTTCAATATCTTTTCCTTCTGCATGATTCATAATAAACGGATTTTCCTCCATTTCTAAATCGTGCAACATATGTCCCATTAAAATCGGTTCACATTTACTTTTGCAAGATGGATAAAATTGTTTGTGTTGGCGCACTTCGGAATTTGGCGATTGTCCCCACCAAAATTCTGCCATACAAATGGGTTTCAAATTATGTTGAAAAGCGTAATGTAATAACTTCGGAGCGGCACATTCTCCTGCTCCTGCTGGCGGATTATTATTGAAAATTTCGCCTAAACTTTTCTTTTCTTTATATTGATTGAAAAACGAATATTCAGCAAATAACTTCTGTTGCAAAGCGGCCGATTTCGCTTTTCTTTCTTCTTTTAATTGATTGATTTCATTGGTGAAAACAGCTACTTTTTCTTCTAAAGATAGCAAAGTCAATTTCCAATATTTGGTCATTTTTTTCAACAAAATACTTTCTTGCTTACTATCTTCCGAAAGTTCAAAATTAAGATGTTGTAAATCTTCTTCGTTTAATGTTGGCGCTAATTGATTTCTCTTTTCGTCACGAAGTATTTTCTGTTCTTTTATTCTCGTTTTTTGATGTTTTAATTCGGATTCCGCTTGAATTTTAGATTGATTGAAGTTTTCTAACGTAATGTGATAATTAGAATCTTTTTCCAAGTTTTCTATTTTACGATTATAAGCATTTAACAATTCTTCTTCTTTTCTAAAAAAACTATTTTCGGTTAACATATCAAAAACCGTTGGAACAAAATAATTATGATGATTTTCATTGGCTAATTTCCCTGAAAACGCCCATAAATAACCTAATTCACCCTTTTCATTTTGACAAACCAAAACACCAAACATTTTTCCAATCACTAATCCATTTTGAGTTTTATCTAATCCGAAATTATGATCAAAATCGGTTTGATTTTCTAAATGATTTTGCAAAGCTGAAGCGGCAATTTCACTCAATTGATGTGGCTGATAATAAAACGGAAACGTAAATTTTTCAGGTAAAGAAATTCCTGAAATATCGGTTTGAAAAGGTTGAAAAAATTGGTTTTGCATGAGGCAAAGATAAAGTAATTAAGATATTATTTTAGGAGTATAATTTGGAAAAATTCTTAATAATTAAAAAAAACTCTGAAACATTTTTTTTTACTGTTTGAGAGTTTTATTTTTGCAGTAATATTTAAAAAACCAAAACGAGAAATGGGAAGAGCGTTTGAATTCAGAAAAGGAAGAAAAATGAAGCGTTGGTCGGCAATGGCTAAAGCGTTTACCAGAATTGGTAAAGATATTGTAATGGCGGTTAAAGAAGGTGGTCCAAATCCGGAAGCCAACTCGCGTTTAAGAGCAGTTATTCAAAACTCTAAGGCAGTAAATATGCCAAAAGAAAACGTAGAACGCGCCATTAAAAAAGCAACAGATAAAGACACAGCTAACTATAAAGAAATTTTATTTGAAGGTTACGCACCACACGGAATTGCAGTTTTAATTGAAACGGCTTCGGATAATAATAACAGAACCGTTGCGAATATTAGAAGTTATTTCAACAAATGTAATGGAACAATGGGAACGCAAGGTTCGGTTGAATTTATGTTCGACCATACTTGTAATTTCCGTATTCCTGCAGCTGGACAAGATATTGACGAGTTAGAATTAGAAATGATTGATTTCGGTGTTGAAGAAATTTTCGCTGATGATGAAGACGGAATTTTAATGTATGCGCCTTTTGAAAGTTTCGGAGCCATCCAAAAAGAATTAGAATCTAGAGGTTTAGAAATTTTATCTTCTGGATTTGATAGAATTCCACAAGTAACTAAGGAATTAACTCCTGAGCAAGTTGCTGATGTGGAGAAATTATTAGAAAAAATTGAAGAAGACGATGACGTGATGAACGTTTTCCATACCATGGTTGAGAATTAGTATTTAGTTTTCAGTCACAGTTTACAATACAAAATGCAGAATTTGATTTAATTGAATTCTGCATTTTTTCTTCCAGCTTCAAGCTTCCAACTTCAAACTCACACAAAATGAACATCAAATTGATAGCCATTGGCAAAACCGACAATAAAAATCTACAAGCTTTAATTGACGAATACACGAAGCGTTTGGGATTTTATATTAAGTTCGATTTGGATATTATTCCGGATATCAAAAACGTAAAAAACTTATCGGAAAGTGAGCAAAAAGCAAAAGAAGGACAATTGATTTTATCCAAACTAACTCCAACTGACCAGTTAATTTTATTGGACGAAAACGGAAAAGAGTTCAACAGTGTTGGTTTCTCCGATTTTTTACAAAAGAAAATGAATTCTGGAATTAAAACCTTGGTTTTTGTAATTGGTGGACCTTATGGTTTTTCGGAAGAAGTCTATCAAAAAGCACAAGGTAAAGTGGCGTTATCTCAAATGACTTTTTCGCATCAAATGGTACGATTATTTGTGATTGAGCAGGTTTATCGTGGGTTTACGATTTTAAATAACGAACCGTATCATCATCAATAAAAAAGAGCCAAGGTAAAAGTAAAAAGGCAAAAGTGACCTTCTAAGAAATTAATCTTTAAACTGACTCATCAACTTCACACATTCCACCGCTTCTTTCACATCGTGAACGCGTAAGATATTCGCCCCTTTTTGTAAACAAAACGCGTGTAAAAACGTAGTTCCGTTTAAAGCATTTTCTGGTTTAATTTCTAACGTTCTATAAATCATAGATTTTCTAGAAATTCCAGCTAAAATGGGTAAATCATGAAATTGTAGCAATTCTAAATTTTGTACTAATTCGTAATTGTGTTCTATGGTTTTCGCAAATCCAAATCCGGGATCGATGATAATATCGTTTAAACCAAAACTTCTCGCTTTCGCAATTCTTTCCGAAAAATAAAAATTTATTTCTTTAAGTAAATCGTCATAATTCGCTAAACTTTGCATTGTTTTTGGAGTGCCTTTCATATGCATCATAATGTACGGAACTTGCAATTTCGCAACGGTTTCCAACATCTTTTCATCTAACAAACCTGCCGAAATATCATTGATAATTGCCGCGCCATTTTCAATAGCATGTTTGGCAACTTCACTTCTAAACGTATCAATTGACAATAAAATATCTGGAAATTTCTCCACTAATAGCTTCACAATTGGTATCACTCGATTCAATTCTTCTTCTTCCGAAACAAATTCAGCTCCGGGTTTACTCGAATAACCGCCTAAATCAATAAACGTAGCGCCATCGTGTAGCATTTTCTCAACTTGACCCACAATTTCATCAGAATTGGTTAGTTTTCCACCATCAAAAAAGGAATCTGGCGTAACATTAACAATTCCCATTACTTTAGGTGTTGATAAATCGATGAGCGTTCCTTTACAGTTTATTGTTGACATACAATTTTTTAGTTATATTTGAACTTTGATACAAATATAAAATAATAATGAGCAATACCTCACAAGAATACGACAAAGTAATTGCAGTTTGCAGAGATTTATTTACTAAAAAAGCTCACGATTACGGAACGGCTTGGCGCGTTTTACGTTTGCCATCGTTAACCGATCAAATATTTATTAAAGCACAACGCATCAGAAGTTTACAAGAAAATGATGTTCGAAAAGTAGATGAAGATGAAACTTCAGAATTTATCGGAATCATCAATTATTGCGTGATGGCTTTAATTCAAATGGACAAAGGAATTGCTACTCAACCCGATTTATCTGCGGAAGAAGCTATCAAATTATACAATCATAAAATTGATATCACTAAAGAATTAATGGAAGATAAAAATCACGATTATGGTGAAGCTTGGCGCGATATGCGTGTGAGTAGCCTAACGGATTTAATCATTCAGAAGTTATTACGTGTGAAACAAATTGAAGATAACAAAGGAAAAACACTAGTTTCTGAAGGAATTGATGCCAATTATCAAGACATGATTAACTATTCTGTTTTTGCTCTAATTTTGATGGAAAAATTTTAATAACAACTCATTAACATAATCTATCAAAAAGCCTGTTTATATTTGTTGAACTCAATTAAAACTATGAACAAAAAAAATATATCTTGGATAATTAGAATTGTAGTTGCCTTACTTTTTATTGTTTCGGCAGTTGCGAAATTATATCCGTCGCCTTATTTTGCTATTTCTACATTTGAAGTCAAACAATTATATACATTAGGATTTCGAGATACGATTGCGCCTTATTTTTCAAGAATTTTAATCGGAATTGAGTTTGCACTTGGGTTTTTATTACTGAATAATAATTTCCTAAAGCGCATTACGATTCCATCAACGATTGGTTTATTAGTAGTTTTCATCATTCATTTGAGTTATGTGACTTTTTTAAGTGGTGGAAATTCAGGAAATTGTGGTTGTTTTGGCGAATTAATTCCAATGACACCAATTGAAGCTATTATTAAAAATTTCATCGCAGTTGGTTTATTAGTTTATCTTTTTCAGATTTCAAAAAAAGACGAAAAATCGAATTTCTGGATTTTAACTACGATAACTTTAGGTTGTATTTTAGCTTTATTTATGTTAGCACCGATGAAAGCATCAACAACTTCAAGCTCAACAGATACTAATGATATAGTTTTAACGGACACCATTTCTCAAGTGGAAGATACCATCAAAGTGGAAGAAATAAAAGCAATAGATTCTTCAAAAATTAAAGTCGAAAAAGTGGTTTCAGCAATCAAAAAAGATGTTGGTCCAAAACAAGCGATTTCAGGTTATGCGGAGTTTTATGCAGATATTGATAAAGGTCAAAAAATATTATGTTTCTTCGTTCCAGGTTGTGAACATTGTAGAGAAGCCGCAAAAGATTTAAACGCTTTACAAAAGAAACACAAAGATTTTCCACAAGTACAAATTGTATTTATGGATGAAGAAGCAGAAAAAATTCCGGATTTCTTAAAATATGCAGGCAAACAATTTCCATATAAAGTAATTGATGTTATTCCGTTTTGGACAAAATTAGGTTCTGGAAAAGATACACCAGGTGTGGTTTATTTAAACAATGGAAACGTAATTAAATTTTACGACGGAATTGCCGAAAAAGCATTTAATAACAAAGCATTAGAAAAAATAATATATAAAAAATAATCATGAAAAAAGTAGTAGCAACATTAGCAATCATAAGTATATTAGTTATGGCGTTTTCTTTCAGATCATCTAATTCAGAAACTGAATTTTCTAAAGAAAGTTTAGCAACAAACTTAACAACCATTGATAATAAAGATATTTCTTTTGAAGAAATCTTAAAACAACATAAAGGTAAAACAGTAGTTATTGATGTTTGGGCATCCTGGTGTTCAGATTGCATCAAAAGTATGCCACAAGTAAAAGAATTAAAAGCCAACTATTCAGATGTAGCTTTTGTTAATTTATCATGCGATAAAACCTTTGAGGCTTGGAAAAATGGAATAGAAAAACACGAAGTTTCTGGAGATAATTATCTTATTAAAGACGGAATGAAAGGTGAATTTGGAAAATCTATTAAATTAGACTGGATTCCACGATTCATAGTTGTGGACAAAAAGGGAAAAATTGCTTTATTCAGAGCAATTGAAAAAGATTTTGATTTAATAAAAGAAACAATCGAGAAAAATAAATAAAAAACAATTGCAAAACTGAGACATGATAAGATTGCTTCGTGCCTCGCAATGACAAAAACATGAGAAAAAATATCGTAGCCGGCAACTGGAAAATGAACAAAACATTACCACAAGCCATAGAATTAATAAACGAAATCAAAAACAACAAACCAAATAACAATGCTGAAGTCATTCTAGCAACTCCATTTCCGTATTTAGCGAAAGCGGTTGAATTAGTTGCTGGAACTGATATTAAAATCGCTGCTCAAAACATGCATCAAGCGGAAGGCGGTGCATTTACCGGTGAAGTTGCTGCTTCCATGTTAACAAGCATTGGTGTGAATACTGTAATTTTAGGTCATAGTGAAAGAAGAGCGTATTTTCATGAAAATGATGCCTTATTAGCGAATAAAGTGGATACAGCCTTAACTCATGAAATGACAGTTATTTTTTGCTTTGGTGAAGAATTAAAAGACAGACAAAACAACAATCATTTTAATGTGGTAGAATACCAATTACGTGATGGTTTATTTCATATTTCGAAAGACAACTGGAAGAATATCGTATTGGCTTACGAACCTGTTTGGGCTATTGGAACAGGCGAAACCGCTTCTCCAGAACAAGCACAAGAAATGCATTTATTCATTAGAAATTTAGTGGATAAAGTTTTCGGAAGAGAAATCGCTGAAAACGTTTCTATTTTATATGGTGGAAGTGTGAAACCAGACAATGCCAAAGAAATTTTCTCAAAACCAGACGTTGATGGTGGATTAATTGGTGGTGCAGCTTTAAATGCCAACGATTTCTTCGGAATTATTAACGGAATATAATTTTTTGTTTCAAGTTTCAGGTTTCAAGTTAACTAAAACAACTTAAAACTTGAAACCTGAAACTTGAAACAAACACAAAATGGAATACATCCTAATCCCAATTGTAGCTTTACTCGCTTCTGCCCTAACCTTTTTCTCTGGTTTTGGATTGGGAACTTTGTTATTACCCGCTTTTGCTTTATTTTTTCCTGTCGATGTGGCAATTGCTTTAACGGCAATTGTTCATTTTTTAAACAATGCGTTTAAACTTTTATTAGTTAAGAAACATATCAATTGGAAAATTGCCTTACAATTTGGGCTTCCTGCATTGCTGTTTTCTTTTCTTGGTGCTTTTTTGTTAGATAAGATTACAAATACCAATATTCTTACCGAATACACTTTAAACAACAAGCTTTTTCAAATTACATTAATGAAAATTATTGTTGCTGTTTTACTGATTTTCTTTGCGCTTTTTGAATTACTTCCGAAACTAAAAAACTTGCAATTTCCTGAGAAATATTTGCCTATTGGTGGAATTTTGAGTGGTTTTTTTGGTGGACTTTCCGGACATCAAGGTGCGTTACGAAGTGCGTTTTTAACGAAAGTCGGTTTGTCGAAAGAAGCATTTATTGCTACTGGCGTAATTATCGCTTGTATGATTGACGTGAGTCGAATGTCGGTGTATTTTACCAATATTTCAAAAGTAAAAGATACTTTAAATTGGAACTTACTTTTAGTTGCTACACTTGCCGCTTTTGTTGGTGTGTTTTTCGGAAACAAATTGGTAAAAAAAATAACCATAAATACCATTCAAAAAATCGTAGCTTTTATGATTATTTTGTTTGCGATGGCTTTAGGGCTTGGGATTGTTTAATTTGGGTACGCAGATTTAACAGATTGTCACAGATTTTTATCCACAAAGTCTGTCAGCTATTATAAAAGAAATAAAACCGCAGATTCACAGATTTTATAAGTTAGACTTAATTTGTGAATCTGCGGTAAAAAAATTAAATACAAATTTTGTCACTCTAAAAAAAGAGCCTAAAATCTATTTCCCAGCTTTCTCTTTTCTAGAAACATAATTATGTAAGAAATCGCCTTTTGGCTTTCCTAAATCGAAAGAACTAAATTTCGTTAACAACCTCGTTTCCGTTCTGGCTTCGTCTTTGTCCCAATTTTCATATTCTATGCGATATATCGCTGAATACATTTCGGCACGTCCAACACCATGAAAACAGTGAATAAGCACCGGATAATTTACAGGATTGTCCATTACTTTAAAAAACGCCTCTAAATTTTCAGGTTTTGGCACTTGGTCTGAACCAATATTGAAATAATTCAACCCTTTAATTTTAGCCGCTGCTTCTTTTTCAGCAACAAGTTCTTTTGGAATTTCTGGATTGTTTACATCATCACCTGTTCCTGGATAACGCAAATCGATGATACTTTTAATCTTATGTTTTTTTACAAAATCGGCAATATCATCAGGTGGAATCACACCACTTTTATATACTTTCCCTTCAGAAATTACTTTAAAATTATGATTTATTTTATAGTCATAAAAATAACTCTTTCCCCAAAAAATAGCTCCAATTACTAAAATTGAAATTAGTATTCTTATTATTTTTTTATTTTTCATCTCTATATTTTATTAGCACTTCGACTCCGCTCAGTGTGATATTGTTATTTTTGACTACTTAATTTCTTATCAATAATTCTATTAAAATAATCCTGAATAAATCCTTTACAAGCTATTTCAATATCGTTCATTTCTTTATTTCTTTTCGAAATTAGATTTTTAAGTAATTTTTTATCATTACTATCATAAAATCCAATCGCACTTTTTCCATCAAACACACAAATATATTTTCCTCTTTGGAAATAATATAATCCTGTATTATGATTAATTACATAAGGTTCGATATCCTTTGGTCGGTTTAATAAACTTCTTCCCCAACTTCTAAAAGGCTTATCGTATCCAATCATATCCATAATTGTTGGAAAAATATCAATATGTTGTGCCAACTGATTGCTTTCGCCTTTTAAATCGCTATTTGGCTTGTAAATTAATATCGGAACCGCTAAACGATTTGTCATTTTATCGTAATATTCTTCCATGTAATGCACTTGATTACAATGATCGGCAGTAATGATGAAAATTGTATTTTTAAACCAAGGTTCTTTTTTAGCAGCTTCGAAAAATTTCTTGAAAGCCAAATCTGTATAAGCAACCGGCTGATGCATAGGAATATTTCCTTTTGGTAATTTATTTTTATATTTTTCTGGAACGATATAAGGTTCGTGCGAAGAAACTGTAAAAATCGTACTAAAAAATGGCGCTTTCTTTTTACTAATTTCTTTATTCCAAAACTGCATAAAAGGTTCATCCCAAATTCCCCAAGAACCATCAAAATCTTTATCATTTCCGTATTCTGTCATACCATAATAATGGTCAAAACCTAAGATATTTCCATAACCTAAAAATCCCATAGAACCATTTGGTGCACCATGAAAAAACGAAGTATCATATCCTTTACTTTTCAAACAAGAAACCAATGATTCAATTTTTTGTTTCGCATATGGCGAAGAAGTAAAAGCATCTTTAAACGAAGGAATTCCTGAAATTATTGACGACATTCCGTGTATCGATTTATAACCATTTGCATACGCATTCGTATAAATCATACTATGATTGGCCAATGAATCTATGAAAGGTGTATAACTTACATAATCTTTAATTTTTGCGTTTTTATTGAAAGCACCAAGGTATTCTCTACCCATACTTTCTGTAATAATCAGCACAATATTTGGTGTTGATGGATTATTTGATTTGTAAAATTTAATAGGTTGAAAATTCGCATCAATAACAGATTGAGAAACATTGAATTCTGCTTTTTTAAACGATTTTACACCTAAAGTTCGTAAAAATGTAAATGGAGAATTCAGTACTAAATCGGCTTGTTGTGTTTTTGCTACATGTCGGTTTGCATCTACTAAATTAATTGGTCGCGTACTTTTTTTGAAATCACCTCGAATTCCTCCAATGCACAATGTCGCCACAATTAAAAACCCAAAAATTGATTTTACAGTATATTTAATTTTAGAATGTTCAACCAAATTTTGTTTCACTTTAACTTTTTGATATAAAAACATCCATAAAGCAGAAACCGCGATGTATAATAAAAAAACATGCCAATACGTAATTAAAAATCGGATAAACATGCCACCTTTAGATTCTTCATGTTTAAAAACATCCCAAGCAGCAAGTGTTAAACGAGAAAAATTGTATTTATAATAAATGAAATCTACAAAATTGAAAGAGTAGAAAATTAAATTTGAAATGAAATATAAATAGAATAAAACCTTTTGGTATTTTGGTTTCGTATTGATGAAAAATGGCAAGATAGACAATAGAATAAAAAGCCCATTTATGTATAAAATTGCAGTAGTATCAAAAGCCAATCCGTGATACGAAATCTTCAAAAATTCAGAAATTGAATCTACTTCAACGGTTTCACTATTATAAACGTAGAATAAAACTCTTGCAATAAAATAAAAGAAATAAGCCAATAAAATTCTGTAAAACAGAACCTTATACTCATCTAACCTAAAAATAGATTTCATACTTGTAAAATTAATTCTTGCAAAATTAACAATATTCGAAGTTTTACCGTTAAAATATTTATAAATATCTATTTTTTTTATAAATTGCAGTTTAAAACCAATTCAAATGCAAAACATTACTAGACTTTTCGATTTCCCATACTACCAATTAGAACACTTCAATTTACCTGACGCTTTAGTTACAAAATATGGTAACGAATGGGTAAAAACTTCTACACAAGAATACATTAATAAAGCGAACGCTTTGTCAAGAGCTTTATTAAACTTAGGAATTCAAAAGAATGATAAAATCGCTATCATTTCTTCAAATAACAGAACAGAATGGCATATTTCTGACATTGGAATTTTACAAACTGGAGCACAAAACGTTCCAATTTATCCAACTATTTCTTCGGAAGATTATGAATACATTTTAAATCATTCAGAAGCAAAATATTGTTTTGTTTCTGATCAAGAAGTGTATGACAAATTAATTGCTGTTCATTCAAGAATTCCGTTATTAGTTGAAATCTATTCATTTAACGAAATTTCAGGTTGTAAAAAATGGAGTGATCTTTTAGAAACTGGTTCAGATACATCAAACCAAAACGTAGTTGAAGAACGTAAAAATAATGTTTTACCAACCGATTTAGCTACGATTATTTATACTTCAGGAACTACAGGAAGACCAAAAGGTGTGATGCTTTCACATAACAACATTGTTTCTGACGTATTAAGTTCAGATAGTAGAATGCCGTTAAGAAAAGGAAGTACTCGTGCTTTGAGTTTCTTACCAATTTGTCATATTTTCGAAAGAATGCTGACTTATGTATATCAATATGGTGGAATTTCGATTTATTTTGCAGAAAGTATTGAAAAAATATCGGACAATTTAAAAGAAGTTCATCCTCATGTAATGTCAGTTGTACCAAGACTTTTAGAAAAAGTGTACGATAAAATATATGCTAAAGGTGCCGATTTAACTGGAATTAAAAAGAAATTATTCTTTTGGGCATTGGATTTAGGAATGGAATATAAACCATATAATGAAAACGGAGCTTTTTATAACTTCAAACTTGGAATTGCTAGAAAATTAATTTTCTCAAAATGGCAAGAAGGTTTAGGTGGCGAATTAGAACTATTAGTTTCTGGAAGTGCCGCTTTACAAACAAGACTAACAAGAGTATTTACTGCAGCTGGAATTCCAGTTATGGAAGGTTACGGATTAACGGAAACTTCTCCAGTAATTTCTGTAAACGACATGAGAAACAGAGGTTTCAAAATTGGAACTGTTGGTCGAGTTATTGATAATGTAGAAGTGAAAATTGCTGAAGATGGCGAAATTCTTTGTAAAGGTCCAAACGTAATGATGGGTTATTATAAAGATGAAGCGCAAACGGCTGAAGTCATTAAAAATGGTTATTTCCACACAGGTGATATTGGAGAGATTGACTCAGAAGGTTTCTTAAAAATTACAGATCGTAAAAAAGAAATGTTTAAAACTTCTGGTGGAAAATATGTTGCACCACAAATTTTAGAAAACACCTTCAAACAATCTCGTTTTATAGAACAAATTATGGTTATTGGTGATGGCGAAAAAATGCCAGCAGCATTCATTCAACCTGCTTTTGATTTTGTAAAAGAATGGGCAAACAGACATAAAGTAAATATTGGAAGTTCCAATTTAGAAATCTCTCAAAATCCTGAAGTAATTGCTCGTATTCAAGAAGATATTGATGAAGCGAACAAAAAATTCGGAAATTGGGAACAAGTAAAACGTTTTGAATTAACACCAGATGTTTGGTCAATTAATGATGGACATTTAACACCAACCATGAAATTAAAACGTAAAATTATTAAAGAAAAATACCAATCACTTTACGATAAGATTTATTCAGCATAAAATGAAAAAAACACTATTCATTTCGTTAATCTTCGCTTTTTTTTCATGTAAAAAGAGCGAAGATTTTTCGTTACAAAACTATCATACTTTTGATAGCAAAGAAGATCAATATTCTGGCGGAATTAAAATGATTCCAATCAAAACACCAAAAGGAACGTTTAACGTTTGGACGAAAAGAATCGGGAACAATCCAAAAATAAAAGTCTTGCTTTTACATGGCGGACCAGGTTTAACACATGAATTATACGAATCATTTGAAGGCTATCTACCAAAAGAAGGAATAGAATTTATTTACTACGACCAATTGGGTTCTTATTATTCCGACCAACCAAAAGACAAATCACTTTGGACAAATGAACGTTTTGTTGAAGAAGTAGAACAAGTCCGGATTGCGTTAGGTTTAAACAAAGACAATTTTTACATTTTAGGGCAATCTTGGGGTGGCATTTTAGCGATGGATTACGCTTTGAAATATCAGAAAAACCTAAAAGGATTGATTATTTCGAATATGGTTTCGAGCATTCCGTTGTATAACAAATATGCGCAAGAAGTTTTGGGTCCGCAAATGAAAAAAGAAGTGTACGATGAAATTATGCAATTGGAAAAAAACAACGATTTTGCGAATCCACGTTACACCGAATTGCTTTTCGAAAATTATTACACCGAACACATTTTACGCAAACCACAAAAAGAATGGCCAGAATCGATTACTAGATGTTTTAAACACATCAACTCGGAGGTTTATATTTCGATGCAAGGTTACAGTGAATTTGGTATTACAGGCGATGCTTACATCAAAAATTGGGATGTTTCGAAACGTTTGAAAGAATTAACCGTTCCAACTTTAACCATTGGTTCAAAATATGACACGATGGATCCAGAACATATGAAATGGATGGCTACACAAGTGCAAAACGGACGCTTTTTATTTTGTAAAAACGGAAGTCATTTATCGCAATACGACGACCAAGAAACATATTTTACTGGTTTAATTCAGTTTTTGAAAGATGTGGATGAGAAGAAGTTTGGAAAGAATAAATAATTAATTAACCTTTTTAGTTTTTAGCTTTACTCCTAAACGATAAATATAAAATGATAATATCGCTACAATAAAATATCCAAATAAAGTTCCAAATAAATAACCAAAACCATAAGCAGATGAATCTGAAAAACTTGATGCTGTTTCCAAAAAAGCTTTAGGAATAGTTGCAACAATTCCTAAAATCATGATAAATGATATTACAATAAAAATATATCCTAAAATTGTTTTTACTATCATAATTTTAATGCTCCTCGTCTTTTCCTAAAACTTTAGTATCAATAGGAATAGCGGGCTGAAACAATAATCTGTCATTATAATACAAGTTAAACCCTTTTTTGGTGCGAAATTCGAAATTTTTAAACTTGAAGTTTTGGTCTTCATTTTCTCTAGTGAAAATGATAGATTCTTTGGAATCTGGAAAGAAAACTTCAGCAATTAAACTATCTTCATCTACAAAAAAGTAGGCGTTTTTACTTTTCCCTAAAGTATCTTTTTCAATTGATGTTAAACGATATCCCTCTTCAAAAACACGTATACATTTTTTAGTCATATTAGACCATTTGTAACCCGATCTTAGTTCGCAATCTTTTTCATTTTTATCATCGTTAACTTGATTTTTTACAATAGAATCCAACACTTCTTCATCCGATATTTCTTGATTCTTAAGAATAAAATCGCACGAAATAAATGATAAGAAAATTAGGGGTAAAAATTTTTTCATTTTTTTAATTTAGAGTTTCTTGATAAATTAACGTCTCAACCGTTTCAAAATCTGTTGGTTTATCTGTATTGTGAAAATATTTTATTAAAACTTCACCCCAAATTTTACCATCTGAAAAGTTAGCAATAATCCATCTGTGGTTTAAAATTTTAACACTATTAATTAAAAACGGATTTTCTCCAACTTGATCATATGAAACATACTTATTCCCTTTTTTATCAGTGTTAAATGCTATTAAATCTTCTTTAACCTTTATTTGCAAAGCTTTTAAATTATGATCGAAATAGTATTCTTGGGCAAATTCATTGTTATCTAAAGAAAACTTATCGTTATCTAATAACTTCACCATAGAATCTTGCGCTTTTTTTAATTCTTTTTTACTAATTGTTGAAACTTCTTCACTTCTTTTTAATATTCGAGATGAATTTACCATCTGAAAAATATTAATTAATACTGAAAACACTAATCCGTAAAGCAATAAATTCTTCTTCATTTTGTTGTTATTTTATTTCTATTTCTAAATTATCGTAAGCTAAAAACACGTTTTCTGGCAATTGTTTTTGTACTTCTTCGTGTAAACCTAAGATATGACTAATATGTGTTAGATAAGCTTTTTTTGGTTGCACCAAATTTATAAAATTTATAGCTTCTTCTATGTTAAAATGTGTATTATGTGGTTCAAATCGTAAGGCATTGATAACCAAAATGTCAATATTTTTTAATTTATCTAATTCCGAAGGATCGATGGTTTTAACATCTGTTAAATATACAAAATCTTTTATTCGGTAGCCAAAAACTTGCAAATTTCCGTGCATGGCATTAATTGGGATAATTTCTTGATTTTTAATTTGTAAACTTTTATTATTTACAACTTCAAACGGAACAACAGAAGGCGCACCTGGATATTTATTTTCTTTTTCAAAAATATAATCAAATCTTCTTGCTAAATTATTTAGAACACGCTCATGTCCATAAACCGGAATGTCGCCTTGTTTAAAATAAAACGGTCTAATATCGTCTAATCCCGCAGTATGATCGGCGTGTTCGTGTGTAAAAAGTAATCCATCAATATGCGAACATTTACTCGTTAGCATTTGCTGACGGAAATCGGGACCACAATCAATCACTACAGAAAAATCTTTATCATGAATCCAAACAGAAACACGCAAACGCTTATCTTTAGTATCTTCACTTAAACATACAAAATGATTACTTCCAATTACTGGAATTCCTTGTGATGTGCCCGTGCCTAAGAAGTAAACTTTCATAATATGTTAAACATATTGATTATTGGTAATTATTGAATCGCTTTTTGTTTATTTGCAATATTAAAGATAAACATCTTTTTATTAGCGATTTAAAACGGAATATTTTTTTACAAAAATAACAAATTACTCTTGTTAAAACCTATAATTTGTTAACTTTGCAATATAGATTGATATTACCCCAAAAATACATTTGAAAAAATGACGACTGAAATAACATTAAGAGGAGACAAAGCAATTGAGCAAATTCCTTCAACCAAGGATAAAGCGCTCCGCATTAATTTAAATGAGAACATCTACGGAACCTTTGCTGAAATTGGTGCTGGACAGGAAACTGTAAGACATTTTTTCAGAGCTGGTGCTTCTTCAGGTACTATTGCAAAAGCGATGTCTGCTTATGACAAAGATTTTAGTGATGCTATTTATGGTATCGAAGAAGATGGTCGTTATGTTACAGAAAGTAGATTAAGAAAAATGTTGACTCACGAAACGCAACTTATTGAAGATCGTTTAAAACGTGATAAACATCCAAATAAAATGTTTTTTAGTTATGCAAATACGGTTGCTACAATTGATTTTGCAAAACAATTTAAAGGTCATGGTTGGGTTGGAATTAAATTTCAAGTAGAACCAGATGAAGCCTATAACGAAATTTTAATCCACATTCGTTTTAAAGAAAATGATGCGCGTTTGCAACAAGAAACGTTAGGTATTTTAGGTGTAAACTTAATTTATGGTGCGTTTTACAAGCATAATGACGCAAAGAAATTACTGCGTTATTTATACGATCATTTAGAAAAAGACCAATTAGAAATTGATACTGTAAATTTCTCTGGACCTCGTTTTGCTGATGTGGACAACAGATTAATGAGTTTGCAATTAGTAAAATATGGCTTTACAGATGCCGTAATGTTTAACCCTGAAGGAAAAAACATTTTACCAGCAGCTGTTTTATACAAAAAGAACATTTTAGCTTTACGTGGAAGTTTCCGTCCAGTAACTAAAGTAAATATGGATATGTATAAACAATCTTACGAGATGTTTATACAAGAAAATAAAGTAAGTAAAGAAAATACGTTTGTGGTTTTTGAAATCACCCTTTCCAACCTAAAAGCGGAAGGTGAAATTGATGAAAGAGATTTCTTAGATAGAGCCGAACTTTTATGTTCATTAGGACAAACTGTAATGATTTCTAACTTCCAAGAATATTATAAAGTACTAGAATATTTCTCTTCATTCACTAAATCGAGAACTGGTTTAGCGATGGGTGTAAGTAATTTAGTAGATATTTTCGATGAGAAATATTACCGTCACATGTCTGGTGGTATTTTAGAAGCTTTCGGAAAACTATTTTACAGAGATTTAAAAGTGTACTTATATCCAATGAAAGACCCTGAAACAGGTGAAATCATTAATTCTGAAAACTTAAAAGTACATCCGAGAATGAAAGAATTGTACAAATTCTTCAAATACAACGGAAAAGTTACTGATATTAAAACTTTCGACGAAAAAACATTAGAAATTTTCTCTAGAAAAATCTTAAAAATGATTGCTAAAGGCGAACCAGGTTGGGAAGAAATGCTACCTGACGGAACGGCTGAAATCATTAAAAAAGACCATTTATTCGGATATCTAAAAGAAAAAGAATTAGCGAAGTCATAAATTTTTATTATTTTTATAAGATTAATCTTTAAAAAAATAAATTTATGAAATCACCATTAACAAAAAGTTTGTGTAACAAACACCAATAAATAAAAAGGTGATAACATATATGACCACTAAATAATAAATTTTACATATATGAAAATTGCAACGATTATTGTACGAGTACTTTTAGGAGCTATGATGTTATTTGCTTCTATTTCTTATTTTTTTGATTTAGCAGGCGAACAACCTCAACCTACTGGCGATTTAGCCACATTAATGGCAGGTTTCATGGCTTCTAAATACATTTTCCCTGTAGCGAAATCTGTAGAATTAATTGCAGGTTTAATGTTGGTTAGCGGTAAATTTGTAAAACTAGGAACTATTATTTTATTACCTATTAGTATTAACATTTTCCTAATTCATACCGTTGTTACAGGAACAGATATTCCAATTGCTGCGGCTATTTTACTAGCGAATGTATTTTTAATTTACGCAAATTGGGACAGTTACAAAGAAATTGTAAAACCATAAAAAACAAACATTTGTCATTCTGAACTTGTTTCAGAATCTCAATAATATTAGAATCTGAAACAAGTTCAGATTGACAAAAGAGTCCTGAGTTTCTCAGGATTTTTTTTATAACTTCTTCACTACATACGTCACAATTCCCCAAATGATAAAATCGTTTTCTTGAGTCACTTCTATCGGTTCAAACAAAGGATTTTCGGGTAAAAGCAGCAAACTGTTTTCTTGGACTTTAATTCTTTTCACAGTAAATTCTCCATCAATAAAACAAACCGCAATTTTACCATCTTGTGGTTCAATACTTTTATCAATAACTAAAATATCACCATCGTCAATTCCGGCTCCAATCATAGAGTTTCCATTCGCTTTAGCGTAAAATGTAGCTGTTTTGTTTTTCACCACAATTTGATCAATACTAATACTCGTACCATCAAAATCTGCCGCTGGAGAAGGAAACCCAGCTTTAATTCCGCTAGAAATGTAAGGCATTTCCAAATTACCATCCGTATTTGGAATAAAAAACGAAAGTTTATTTTGTTCTAACATTTTACTTCTAATAATTCTGTGATATCTGTTGTATATTTTTTGGATAGAAAATTTTGTTTCATTTTCCAAGTTCTTTGTAAATCTTGGTTTCCGAGGCGGATTTTTCTTTCACCCGTTTTCTTTCGGATGTCATCCATCACTTTCATTAATTTTTCATGTTTCGGATTTTCTTCCACAAATAAATTAAATTGCTTTTGATTTTGCGGAATAATATCTGAAATAATAATTCCCGCTTTTGTATAAGTTTGACCAGGTTCAAAAAGTTTTTCTATCATTTTCACAGCGGTTGTACTTAACGTAAGACTCGATTGCGTAGCGAAAGGTATACTTTGAAACAACGTAAAACTATAACGCTCGTTTCCTGATTTGTATGGGTCTTTTCTAAGATAAAGCACAATCGCATTACAACACGATTTTTGTAATCGTAATTTTTCTGCAGCTACGGATGCAAAGGTAGAAACACGTTCTTTTAACTCATTTAAACTCGTAATTGGTTTTTCGAAGGTTCTTGTTATGGCAATATTCTTTTTCGCTTCAGGTTGATGTTCTAGTTCTAATACGGATTGCCCTAATAATTCGGCACGAAGTCGTTTTCCCACCACGCCCATAGTTCGTATTATAAAATCTTCATTATGAGGTTTTGTAAAATCATAAGCTGTTACTATTCCGAACGCTTTCATTTTTTTCACTAATTGATAACCAATTCCCCAAACATCTCCAATTTTAGTCCATTTTAGAGCTTTGATTCGTTTTTCTTCTGTATCAATAACATACACTCCACCCGTTCTATCTTGGAACTTTTTAGCAATTTTATTGGCGACTTTACTCAACGCTTTCGTTTCGGCAAAACCGATACAAACTGGCAATCCCACCCATTTTTGCACACGTTGTTTCATTTGAATTCCACAAGCTTCAAAATTGGTCGTGTTGGTATTTTTAAAATTAAGAAAAGCTTCGTCTATACTATAATTTTCAATGTCTGGCGTAAAACCATTTAGTACTTCCATCACACGTTTACTCAAATCGCCATACAAAGCATAATTAGAGGAAAAAACAGTAATTTGGTGTTGCATAATTTCGTTTCGAATTTTGAATTCGGGTACACCCATAGGGATTCCGAGCGCTTTTGCTTCGTCACTTCTTGATATTACACAACCATCGTTATTGGATAAAACGACAACTGGTTTCTTTTGAAATTGAGGTTGAAAAACACGCTCACAAGACACATAAAAATTATTACAATCGACCAATGCAAACATATAGTAAAGGTACAATTTTGACTCCGAATATAGATTGGAAATTTATTAACAATCGAAACTTCTTGAAATAAAAAATCCCAAACTCCTTAATTGGAGTTTGGGATTTTCAATATTGTAATTTATTTTTTAAACGTGTAACGCTCTGTTTCCAGTTGCAGCTAAAGCCGCTTCTTTAATTGCTTCCGCAAAAGTTGGATGTGCGTGTGACATACGAGAAATATCTTCAGCAGATGCTCTAA
>JAZKHI010000009.1:0-2069 GCA_040385445.1 Bacteroidota bacterium
GGATTGCTGCGCCTTTAACTGGTTTATTGGTGCAACCCATAATTGGATATTTAAGTGACAACACGTGGCATTCTAGATTAGGTAGAAGAAAACCTTACTTTCTAATTGGAGCCATTTTAAGCTCATTCACTTTGTTTTTTGTACCCTATTCTTCAACGTTGTGGATTGCAGCTGGTTTTCTATGGATTTTAGACGCTTCCATTAATATTTCTATGGAACCCTTTCGTGCTTTAGTAGCCGATAAATTACCAGATTCTCAAAGATCGTATGGTTTTGTACTTCAAACTTTAATTATTGGAATAGGAACATGGATTGCTTCTAATTTACCTTGGTTAGTTTCTAAACTTGGTTTTTCAGATGAAGCAGAAGCCGGTGTTTTACCTGATTCTGTAAAAATTGCCTTCGGAATTGGTGCTTTGGTTTTCTTAATTAGTATTTTATATACCGTATTGACAACCAAAGAAATGCCACCAAAAGACATGGAAGCTTTTAAAGCCATGAAAAAAGAGAATTCGTTTTTCAAAGATTTATTTACTTCTTTAAAAACAATGTCTTCAACCATGAAAAAATTAGGAGTGATTCAGTTTTTCTCTTGGTTTGCCTTTTTTACCATGTGGAGTATGGCTACACCAGCATTAACAGAATTTGTTTTTAATGCTCCAGCTCCTAACGCAAAAGAATTTAATATGTCAATTCCAGACCAAAAGCTAGCTTTTGATACGGCAAATGAGTTGTATCAAACGGCGTCAAATAGTGTCGGTTCGGCAATGGGATTATACGGATTGTCATCAATGGCATTCGCATTATTGTTAACTTTCTATGCAGCCAAACGTCAAGTAAACAGAAAATATGTTCATATGTTTTGTTTATTGGCTGGTGGATTAGGCTTTTTCACCATGGGACTATTTCCTTTCCCAATTTATTTAAACATTTCATTTTTACTAATCGGACTTTCATGGGGAAGTATTCTTTCGATGCCTTACGCCATGTTATCTAGTTCTGTAGATGAAAATAAAATGGGAATGATGATGGGATTGTTTAACATGTTTATTGTAATTCCTCAAATTATTGCAGCAGTTGGTGGCGTAAACATTTTATCTAATCTTTTTGGAGAAACAGCCATCGCACCCATGTATTTAGCAGGGTCATCATTAGTAATCGCAGGAATCTGTAACTTATTAATTACAGACAAAAAATCTATTTTAGGATAAAAAAATGAACAAAAAAGCATTCATATTCGACCTTGATGGTGTAATTGTAGATACGGCTAAGTTTCACTACTTGGCATGGAAAAAATTAGCCGATAGTTTAAATATAAATTTTACGCACGAAATTAATGAACAACTTAAAGGCGTTAGCCGAGTTCGTTCGTTAGAAATCATATTATCTCAAGGAAATATTCATGCTTCTCATGAAGATAAAATCAACTGGTTATTTCAAAAAAACGAAGATTATTTAAAATTCGTTCATCAAATGGATGAATCGGAAATTCTACCTCGAGTAGAAGAAGTACTTCAGTTTTTAAAAGCAAATAATCAATATGTAGTATTGGGTTCGGCAAGTAAAAACGCGCGACCAATCTTAGATAAAGTAAACATTTTGCATTATTTTGATGCAATTGTAGATGGGAATGATGTAACCAATGCCAAACCAGATCCAGAAGTTTTTCTGCAAGGCGCCAATAAAGTTAGTGTAGCGTACGAAAATTCAATTGTTTTTGAAGATTCAGTTGCAGGCATTCAAGCGGCAAATTCTGCTGGAATGATAAGTATTGGCATTGGTGAGAAAGAGGTGTTACACGAATCGGATTTCTGTTTTAGAGATTTTACAGAAATGAGTAACGATTTTATAACACAATTAATTAATAATTAGTCAACTACTAATTGAGAATTAACAAATTAAAAAAATGAATCAAGATTATATCGTACCAAATAATTGGTCAATCATAGAAGAAGGATTTGAAGCCACTAGAGTCAAATCTTCCGAAAGTTTATTTAGTATTGGAAATGGCGCCATGGGGCAACGTGCCAATTTTGAAGAGCAGTATTCAGGTGCTACTTTTCAAGGTA
>JAZKHI010000010.1:0-2226 GCA_040385445.1 Bacteroidota bacterium
GTAAACGATAGAAATCCATCAAGGCTTGCTTTCTAAAGGCATAAATTCCAATATGCTTCATGTAACGCACGCCAACATTTTCTTCACGAGGAAATGGAATTACAGAACGTGAAAAATATAAAGCAAAACCTTGTTGATCTGTAATCACTTTTACATTATTCGGGTTTTCAATTTCCGATTTATCTTTAATTTCAAACATTAATGAAGCTAAATCAATTTTTTTATCAACATCTTGTTTGAAAACTTCAATAATTTGTTCTAACGGTGGTTTATTAATAAAAGGCTCATCACCCTGAACATTTATGACAATATCAGCATCAATTTTTTCAACGGCTTCCGCAATTCGGTCGCTCCCACTTTCGTGTTCCTTGATACTCATAATCGCTTTTCCTCTATTCGAAATAATTTCGTTATAAATTAAATCGGAATCAGTCACGACAAAAACATCATCAAACAAATTGGTAGCTACGGCTGCTTCATAAGTTCTTAAAATAACCGTTTTTCCACCTAAATCTTGCATTAATTTAGCAGGAAATCGTGTTGAGGCATATCGCGCAGGAATTACAGCAATTATTTTCATTTTTTTAATTTTTGTTGGTATTTCTATTGTTGGTTAAAAATCAAATTTACTCAAAATTTTCATCTTTAAACCCTATTAAATATAACTTTTCTTTGGCTCGAGTTATGGCAGTATATAACCAACGAATGTAATCTCTATCTACACCATTTGGTAAATACGGTTTTTCTACAAACACACTACTCCATTGGCCACCTTGCGATTTATGACACGTTATCGCATAAGAAAACTTGACTTGCAACGCATTGAAATACGGATTACTTTTTACTTTTAAAAGCTTTTTATATTTATGAGTTTCATCTTCGTAATCTTTAGAAACTTCCTGGTATAATAAGTTCGATTCTTCATACGTTAACGATGCCGATTCGCTTTCAATTGTATTCAAAAGTAAAACTGTTTCAAACGAAGCTTCATTTGGATAATCCACCATTCGAATCGTAACATTTGCAAATTTGAATCCATATAATTCCTGAATATTTCTAATTTTCAAGACTTCAATAATATCGCCATTAGCAATAAAACCAGCTTGTGAAGTGTCATTTAACCAAAAGTAATTATTTTTGACAACCATTAGTAAATCGCCAGCAGATAAATCACTTTCTTTTCCTAAAATACGTTGTCGAATTTGTTGGTTGTATTGATTCGCTCTTTTGTTCGAACGCACAATAAAAGCGGTATCTTCCGTACTATAATTTCGGTACGATTGATGAATAGCGTCTTCAATATCAAAACCATCTTCTAATCGGATAATGTCTTTAAAACTCTTCAAATTAAATTTAAAATCATCAACAAAATGTGATTTTAGTAATTCTCTTAATTCGGTCGCATTGTATAAAATCCCAGAATTTTCAGCTTGTCGCATCACTTCATCCAATTCAATATGAACAATTTCTTTGTCGTAATTTACATTTAAAGAATGAATATCTAAAGCCGGACTAATATCTGAATTCACCGGTGGCAACTGCGCCGTATCTCCAACTAAAATTAATTTACAATTTTGTCCAGCATCTACATAAAATAGTAAATCATCTAATAAAGAGCCGTTTTCATACAAACTCGTTTCGTTAGATTGATCTGATATCATGGACGATTCATCCACAATGAAAATCGTATCTTTAAATTTATTGGCTTGCATCACAAATCCAACGCCACCATTTTTATTCTTTTTTGGAAAATAAATGCGTTTGTGAATGGTAAATGCTGGTTTTTCAGAATACGCCGACATCACTTTTGCAGCACGACCAGTTGGTGCCAACATCACCGATTTTTTATTGGCTGTATTTAATTGATTTACCAAAGTAGAAATCACCGTAGTTTTTCCTGTTCCGGCATACCCTTTTAAAACAAATAAATCGTCTTTGGAATGTAAAATGTAACCTGCAATTTTTTGAAAGAAAATATCCTGATTCGCAGTTGGCTCAAAAGGAAAATTATCCATTAAAATTCTATAAAATTGTGTTGGCGACATTAATTATTGTTTAAGAACCTCAAATATAGTAATGATTTTAAGAGTTTAAAAATTTAAACGCATCATACTTTTTTAGTTTAGTACAAAAAATGTAAATTTGTCAATCAAATAGAAAACATGAATCAAGATATTACTCAAAAAACATATAAAAAGCTATGCTTTGAGGTTGCGAATAGCAATC
>JAZKHI010000011.1:0-6467 GCA_040385445.1 Bacteroidota bacterium
CGTTGCATACCTATATATATTAAAGTGTAAAATTATAAATTTAATTAGCAAGTTCAATGCCAATTTTTTATTTTAGCAAAAAAAATATCAAATAAATGAAAAGTATATTAAAAGATAGTTCGATTGCGTTTTTAGAAACTTATTTAAATAATGCATCACCAACAGGATATGAAAGTGAAGGTCAGAAATTATGGATGAATTATTTGAAACCATATGTTGACACATTTATTACAGATAATTATGGAACTGCGGTTGGAGTTATTAATCCAGATGCTCCTTTTAAGGTAGTGATTGAAGGACATAGCGACGAAATTTCATGGTATGTGAATTATATCACAGATGATGGTTTGATTTATGTAATTAGAAATGGAGGAAGTGACCATCAAACTGCACCATCAAAACGTGTGAACATTCATACTAAAAAAGGAATTGTTCGTGGTGTTTTTGGTTGGCCAGCTATTCATACGAGAATTGCAGGGAAAGAAGAACCAGCAAAAGTGGAGAATATCTTTATCGATTGTGGATGTAGTACTAAAGAAGAAGTTGAAAACTTAGGAGTTCATGTTGGTTGCGTTATTACTTATCCTGATGGTTTCGAAATTTTAAACGGAAACAAATTCGTTTGTCGTGCCATTGACAACAGAATGGGTGGATTTATGATTGCTGAAGTGGCGAGACTTTTAAAAGAGAACAAGAAAACATTACCTTTTGGATTATATGTTGTAAATGCCGTTCAAGAAGAAATTGGTTTACGTGGTGCGGAAATGATTACGCAAAGCATCAAACCCAATATCGCTATTGTTACTGATGTGACTCACGATACCACTACTCCAATGATTGATAAAAAGATTCAAGGAGATTTAAAAATGGGTAAAGGTCCAGTTATTGCTTACGCTCCAGCTGTACAAAACAAACTGAGAGAATTAATTATAGAAACTGCAGAAGCTAAGAAAATTCCTTTTCAACGCCATGCAACTTCTAGAGTAACTGGAACTGACACGGATGCTTTTGCTTATAGTAATGGTGGTGTACCGAGTGCTTTAATTTCGTTACCGCTACGTTATATGCATACAACTGTGGAAATGGTTCATAGAGAAGATGTTGAAAATGTGATTAAATTGATTTATGAAACGTTATTGAAATTAGAAAACAATCATGATTTCTCTTATTTTAAATAATGTTTTCAATACCTAAAAAAAATATAGCAACTCTTTTACTATTGTCATTTATCTTAATAATGAGCAGTTGTGGTTCTTCACGATCAAAAACCACAACTTCAAAAGGAACAATGTACAAAAGTAAAGGAGTTGCTTCTTACTATCACGATAAATTTAATGGCAAAAAAACAGCCAGTGGTGAACGTTTTAGTAATAAAGATTATACAGCTGCACACAAGGAATTACAATTTGGAACTAAAGTTAGAGTAACAAATTTAGAAAACGGAAAATCGGTAATTGTAACAATTAATGACCGTGGACCATTTTCAAAAGGACGTGAAATTGACTTATCTAAAAAAGCTTTCATGGAAATATCGGACAAAAAAACACATGGAGAACTTTCTGTAAAAATTGAAGTCTTAAAATAAACATGTTACTTCACAAAAAAAAAATATTCGTCTTTATCTTTTTAATCCAAATTTTTTTGGGTTTCAGTCAAAGCGGAAATAAAATAAAAACCGAATACAACTCACAAAAAGGATTTAACAAAGTTATTTTTTACGAAAAGTTAAGTCTAAACCAGAAAAGAAGTTATAGAGATTTTTTCTTTATTAATTTTACGAAACTTTCCACAGATACAGAAATACAATCTAACAAGAAAAATCAAATTCGTTATAAATTTTCCCTTGCGGAAGTTTATAATATTAAAGGTGAAGAATTAAAATCGATGGAGATTTTAAAAGAAATCCAAAACGATAAAGATTATCAGCTTTCACAAACTGAACACATGAATGTTTTGGTAAGTTTACAGAAATCGTATTTAAACCTAAATTTGTATTCTAATGTTTTTAAAATAAATTCTGAAATTGCAATTCTTAGAAAAAAAGGCGCCGATTTCCCACTTTGGAGTTATAATTTCAAAAGTAATCTTTATGCCAGATTGCAACTTTATGATAAAGCCATTCCGCAATTAAAGTCGGAAATTAAGGAATTATTTAAAAACCCTAAACGAGATTCACTAATTATTCCATCTGCTTACAACGATTTAGGCTTTTATTATTCTAAAGCAAACAATATTGATAGTTCTTATTATTATTTCAATTTGTCTCTAAAAAAAGCGGAACAATCTATTAAAATTACAGATTTTGAAACTTATCAGCGTTTGACTGGTGTGACAAAAGGAAATATGGCTGTTCTGAAAATTATGAAGAAAGAGTATCAGAACGCGATTCCATTACTAGAAGAAGATACTAATATCGGAATAAAAAATAATGATGACCCAAACGGCACCGCAAGAAGTTTGATTTTATTAGCGGAATGCTATGCCAATATAGAAAATTATTCTAAAGCACAAGAAGCAATTTTACATGTAGAACGACTTCTTAAATCTGAATTAAACCCACAAACTAAAGTCAGTTATTTCAAAACTAAAGCTGAACTTTTAAAAAAACTCAATCAAAACGAAGAGGCTTATTTATATTATCAGAAAGCTTTTAAACTTGGTGATTCGCTAAATATTGAAAAACAGAAATTGCTTTTAGCGGGAAATGATATTTTATATCAAATGGAAGAAAAAGACAATTTGATTGAAAAACAGCAAGCTAATATCAATGCCACACAAAAAAGCATCTTGTCTATTCTGGTATTTTCACTTGGTATAATTTTAGCGACAACTTTGTTTTACCTCTATAATTCGAGAAAGAAACGCAAAGAAATTGAGCAAAAAAACGCAGAAATTTCAGCTAAAAATGATACCATTAATGAGTCGTTAGCCGAAAAAGAAATGTTGTTAAAAGAAATTCACCATCGAGTAAAAAACAACCTTCAAATTATCTCAGGAATTTTGGAACTTCAAAATCTGAATATTAATGATGATCATGCGAAAGTTATTTTAAAAGAAGGTCAAGCCCGAATTCAGTCGATTGCCTTAATTCATAAAACGCTGTACCAATCTGAAAATTTCAGCAATGTTCCTTTGGAAAGTTATTTGGAAGAACTTATTCAGGCTATCGAAACTTCTTATAAGAATAATGCAACCAAAATTCAGAATCAAATACATGCAGAAAACATTCAACTTAATATCAATACTGCAATTCCGCTTAGTTTAATTATAAATGAGATTATAACCAATTGTTACAAACATGCTTTTACAGGAAAAGAAAAAGGCAACATTGTTATCAAATTATCTAAAACTTTGGATGAAAAATATCTTTTAAAGATTCAAGATGACGGAAACGGATTACCGGAAAACTTTGATCCGAAAAAATTACATTCTGTTGGATTTGATTTAATTCAGGGTTTAACCAAACAATTGGAAGGAATTTTTAACTTTGAAAGCAAAAATGGGACAACGATAACCATTTACTTTAATGAAATAAAAACATAAAAATGGGCTTACCTCTTAAAATACTTGTAGTAGAAGACGAATACATTACATTAAAAACGATTTCGGTTTATCTTAACGAAATAGGTTACGATGTGGTTGGAACAGCTATGAGTTCTGAAGAGGCCATTGAAATATTAGAAACAAAAGAAATTGAATTTGCCTTATTAGACATTACTATACAAGGAGAAAAAAACGGCATTTGGTTGGCAGAGTATCTTCAAAAAAAACATACAATTCCTCATGTTTTTTTAACTGCTTATTCAGATAGTGATACCATTAAAAAAGCGATTACCACTAACCCATCAGGTTATTTGATAAAACCATTTCAGAAAGCAGAACTTTTTTCAGCTATTGAAATCGCAGTTTTAAACTTCAATAAACAACAATCCAATTTATTAAAACCAATTTCAGATTTCATTTTTATCAAGCATAATGAAGTCTTTGAAAAAGTGTTTTTACATGAAATTGAATATATTGAATCTCAAAAAAATTACTTACAAATTATTACCCAATCAACTTCCTATCGTCACAGAGCAACAATATCAGAATTTATTACTCGTTTGCCAGAAAATTTCATCAAAACTCACAAAGGTTTTATTGTGAATATCGATAAAATAAAAAACTACACCGGTAATCAAATCTGCATCGAAAACTACAAAATTCCAATTTCAAAAACGTATAAAGAAGATGTATTTGAAAGTCTAAATAGTTTAAATTCAAAAGAATAAGTTTTTTGTCCCAGAAAGAAAACCATTCTTCCCAGTTTTTTTAAATTGACTATTCTTTTTCTAATTTTTGTGCCTACTAACCAAACACAACTAAATAATGAAAAAGTTATTATTCATATTACTTTTTCCTTTAATCGGATTTACTCAAGTAGGTATTAACACCACAACTCCAGATGCGAGTTCTATGCTTGATATTACTTCAACCGATAAAGGATTATTAATACCTCGAATATCAATACCTAATCTTAATGCAGCAGCACCAATAACATCACCAGCAACAAGTTTATTAGTTTATAACACTAACGCTACAACTGGAGTAGGTTTTTATTATTGGGATGGAGCAAAATGGACTCCTTTTACTGGCGGAACGAGTCATTGGACTAAAGTTGGAAATGACATTTACAACAATAATACAGGAAATGTAGGCGTAGGAACAGCCACACCAACAACTAAATTTCATATTGAAAACATAGGAACACCGGCTTCATTACTGAATCAGAATTTCGAAACCAATTCTATTGCGCCATGTTCAACAGGTGGAAGTGCAAACTGGGCCGCACAAACTGGCGTGAAAAACGGAGGAACTTACGGAGCAAAATCAGGAACAATTACTGATAGTCAAAGCACACAAATGTCACACACCATTGTAATTCCTGCCGGAGGAGCAACTTTGAGTTTTTTCTATAATGTAAGTAGTGAAACTGGCTATGATTATTTACGATTTTATATTGATGGAATTCAGCAAAACCAATGGTCTGGTACAGTTGGATGGACACAACAAACCTATATTTTAGCAGCTGGATCAAGAACATTACGTTGGGAATATAGCAAAGATACTTCAGCAAGTTCTGGAAGTGATGCTGCTTATATAGATGATATCATTATTACATCAACTGCGCCTGCGGCATTACGAATTGTTGACGGAAATCAAGGTCTTGGGAAAGCATTAGTTTCAGATGCCAATGGGAATGCATCATGGCAACAACTAACAGCAAGTAATGTATCTGTACCAGATTTAGTTGTTGTACAAGATTTGGATATTCCAATTTGTGGTACAAGTCCGATTGGAACTACTGGAACAATGACAAGAATGATAAAAGGAGTAAGTACAACCATAACATGGACGGTTTTAGCAAGACAAACAACTGCTGGTACTTCAGCAGTAATTAGCGGAAATACTGTATTACTAGCTCCAGCAAAACCCGAAAAATTACAAGTCCGATTTGATTTTTCACCACAATTACCTTTTCCTCCTACAGGAATTATGTTCTCACCATACAATAATAGTTCATACCCAGATACTTTTACAATAAACTATGCTTTAAAATCACAATCATCTATGACAGTCAATATAACTAGAACTGATGTTATGGGAGACACTACAGCTACTTGCTGGTTAGGACAATTCTATTTTGATGCTATTCTAATCAATTAAAAAACAACAAACACTACTACCAATCACAACCAACTACTAATTACCCGAAAAACCACGCTTAGCGTGGTTTTTTTTTATATGCGATACAAAAAAGCCAGCTAAAATATGTTAACAAAAGTAGTTTTACATATGAGTTTCATAATAGATTTAAACGTAAATTGCTCCAGAAAACAAAACTATAAAAATGATATCACAACAAAATCAATCTATCGCTTTTAAATGGTTCGAAGCTTTTAATGTTCATAATTTAGAACAATTACTAAGTTTATACGATGATTATGCAGAGCATTTCAGTCCGAAACTAAAAATTAGAAAACCAGAAACGAATGGTTTAATAAAAGGCAAAAACGAATTACGAGTTTGGTGGCAAGATGCTTTTGACAGATTACCCACTTTACATTATAAAGTGACTTCTTTGACAGCGAATAGTGATAGAGTTTTTATGGAATATATTCGCAAAGTAGAAAATGAAGAAGACATGCTTGTTGCAGAAGTTTTAGACATTAAAGACGGGAAAATTATTTTCTCTAGAGTTTATCATGGGTAATATTATCTTTTGAATTCCGAATACAGAATTTTATTATTTAACGAAAGCTGAGTTATATGTTTACTTGTAGTTCCAAAAGGAGCTAAAGGCGTCCAATTTTTAGCATAATATAACGTGACATTTTCTCCCAAAAGTAAGGCTCGTGCGTTTTTAAGTTTAAAACCATTTTCAAATCCACGATTTATATAAAATTTAGTTTTAGAATTTTCAAGCT
>JAZKHI010000012.1:0-11626 GCA_040385445.1 Bacteroidota bacterium
GCAGAAGATTAATTTCTTCTTATTTTTCGGTAGTTTTTAGTATTTTTTTAGTGCTTTTTTTATTAGGCGCTTTAGGATTATTTGTAATTAATTCTGAAAAAATTTCAAATGATTTTAAAGAAAACATTCCGATGAGTGTTTATTTTAAAGATGAAGCCAACGACAGTATTTTAAATGCTTTTGATACCGAATTGAAAAATTCGAAGTTTGTTAAATCGTATGATTTTGTAACGAAAGACGAAGCTGCCAAAAACAATCCAGATATTGTTGGTAAAGATTTTATGGAGTTTTTAGGATTTAATCCGTTATTGAACTCGTTTGATATTCATTTAAAAAGTGACTATGTAAACAAAGCAGAAATCACAAAAATTGAAAACGACATCAAGAGAAACGCGAACATTTCAGATGTAATTTACGATAAAGAATTGGTAGAATTAGTAAACGAAAACGTAACTGAAATCAGTTTTTGGATTTTAATTATCAGCGGGATTTTAGCTTTTGTAGCGATGTTGTTAATTAATGGTTCGATTCGTTTGTCAATTTATTCTCACCGATTTACAATTAAAACCATGCAAATGGTGGGTGCAACGAAATCATTTATTAGAAAACCATTTATCAAAACAAGTATTTTGTTAGGAATAATTGGTGCGGTTTTAGCAATTATCGGTTTAGTTATTTTAGCGTTTTATATCGATGGAATGTTCCCAACTTTAGGAATTGCAAAAGATTACGTTTCTTTAGGAATTGTGGCTGCTGGTGTGTTATTGGTTGGAATAATTATTACTTGGTTAAGTACGTATTTTGCTACAACACGTTTCTTAAATTTAAGAACGGATGATCTTTATTAAAGAATCAAGTAAAAAGTAAAAAGAGCCAAGTAAAAAGTAAAAAGTTTAAAAAAATTATGAAAGAAGATACAAACAAGCAGGAATTTTTATTCGGTGCAAACAATTATAAAATATTAATCATTGGATTAGTCGTAATTGCCTTAGGTTTCATTTTAATGAGCGGTGGCGCAAACGAAAACCCAAATGTTTTCAATGAAGAAGTTTTCAGTTTCAGAAGAATCAGATTAGCGCCAACAGTTGTGTTAATTGGTTTCGGAATTACAATTTATTCGATTTTAGCAAAAAGTAAAAAGTAATTTTTAGAAGTTTAATTTTTTAATTGTCTTTTACTAATTCAAATTATTATGTTAATATTATTATATCAAATAGGTATTTTTCTAGCAATTCAAATAGCTGCTTCTTTCGGTAAAAGCTCTAGAAACGTTGCAGTTACTTTAATTGCTATTTTTTCAATATTACAAATATTTGCTTATTGGCTTCTAATATTTCAGTTTGTAACAATATTCATTGCATTTATTAAATCAGAACAATGGTTTTTTAAAGAAAAATTAAGTCCTTTGGAAGAAAAAAGGAAACAGATTTATGAGGGTTTTGGCGTTGAATACAAAAAGAAAACTTCAACTACTATGAAAGTAGAAAGTGAAACCGAAAGAATTGAGAGACTTGAGAATTCTAGAAAATTTGTTGAAGATGCAGAAAGAAGATCAGAATTAGATAGACTAAATAATTTATAAATGGATTTACTACAAGCCATAATCATTGCAATTGTTGAAGGTTTAACCGAATATTTACCAGTTTCTTCAACGGGTCACATGATTTTTACGAGTTCTTATTTCGGAATTGAAAAAGAAGAATTTGTGAAATTATTTCAAGTTTCTATACAATTTGGAGCTATTTTGGCCGTAGTTGTTTTGTATTGGAAAAAGTTTTTCGATTTCTCGAAATGGCAATTTTTTATCAAATTGGCTTGTGCAGTTGTTCCAGCTTTAATTTTAGGAAAATTATTCGATGATAAAATCGAAGCCGTTTTAGAACATCCAACTCCCATTGCGATTGTACTAATTATTGGTGGAATCATTTTATTATTTATCGATAGATTTTTCAAAAATCCAACAATCCACAAAGAAGAAGATATAACGATAAAAAAAGCAGTTACTATTGGTTTTTGGCAATGTTTAGCCATGATGCCAGGAACGAGTCGTAGTGCTGCGAGTATTATTGGTGGAATGCAACAAGGTTTAAGTCGTCAAGCGGCAGCGGAGTTTTCGTTCTTTTTAGCCGTGCCAACGATGTTAGCGGTTACGTGTTATTCGGTGTTTTTGAAAACCTATGATAAAAGCGGTTTAAAAGGTTTCGAATTAATTCTACAATCTTCAGCAAATACCAAAATGTTTATCGTTGGAAATGTAGTTGCCTTTGTAGTGGCGGTTTTAGCGATTAAATTTTTCATAGAAATCATCAAGAAATACGGATTTAAACCTTGGGGTTGGTATCGAATTATCGCAGGAATTCTGTTATTGGCTTACTTTAATTTATACAAATAATGACTCCAGAAGACTACTTAGAAGGGCAAATTTTACTAATTGATAAACCATTGACGTGGACTTCTTTTCAGGCGGTTAATAAATTAAAATTCGGATTAATAAAGGAATTAAAATTACCTAAAAAATTCAAAATTGGTCATGCTGGAACTTTAGATCCATTGGCTTCTGGTTTATTGATTATTTGTACGGGGAAATTCACTAAAAGAATTGAAGAATTACAAGGTCAAGCCAAAGAATATACAGGAACTATAACGGTTGGAGCCACAACACCTTCTTATGATTTAGAAACAGAAATCAACGAGACTTTCCCAACTGAGCACATTACAGAAGCTTTAATTCACGAAACGTTGCCGCAATTTATTGGTGAAATCGATCAGAAACCACCTGTTTTTTCAGCTATTAAAAAAGATGGAAAACGTTTGTACGAATCCGCTCGTGCTGGAATTGAAGTCGAAATTAAAACCAGAAAAGTAACGGTTTCAGAATTTGAAATTACTCGAATTGCCTTACCAGAAATAGATTTCAGAATTGTGTGTAGTAAAGGAACGTATATTCGTTCTATTGCGTACGATTTTGGATTAGCTTTAAATTCTGGCGGACATTTAACCGCGCTTCGTAGAACAAAAATCGGTGATTATTCTGTGGAAAATGGAGTAGAACCTGATGCTTTTATTGAAGCGTTGAAAGAAATTAATTAAGATGAAAAAAAGTATCTTAGTATTATTCGTTATGATTTTCGCTTTTTCTTGCAATATGTCAGATTCAATTGAAAAATTGCCTGGTGATTATACTTTTGTACATGAAGGAGAAAAACATAATTTTATTTTTGGAAAACATAATATCTACGCTGATGTAATAGATTATACTTATGATGATAATTATATTTTAGTATGTCAAATTCCAAATAAAAAAATGTATTTAAGTCACTTACAGTCTGATTTATCTTCAGATTATTATTGTTACTATAATTACTTAAAGGATTCAATATCTGAAAAATATGGCAAAAGCAGAAATGAAATATTAGCAGATAGTACTATTGCAAAAATATTTAAGAATAAAAAAGTTTCTTTTAAAAACACATCAGAAGACATCAAAAAAGGAGAAGAAATTACAGATAGTATAATTAATAATGATCCCTTTCATAAAAAAGTGTTTTCTTTGAAAAAAGTATTTTGGATTATAAAGGTTAAAAGTAATTTGCTTTTAGGTCCTTTATCAAAAGACGAGTATGAGTTTAAAAGAAAAGAGTTAAAACTAAGTCAAGAATTAAAATTAAAAAATTAATTCTACTCAATAATCCCAACAATTTCTCTCTGAGTAGAAATCCCTTTGTCGTCTAAATACCATTTTTGTAACGCAATTTTTGCAGGTTCATCTACAATTCCGTGTTGGGCTTTATAATCCAAAATTAAATTTTTCGCAGCTTCTGGTCGTGGTCCCCAATGATTGATGACTTCTAAGTTTTCATCTAAAATTATTAATTTCGGAATCGATTTCGCACCATTGGTTAAAAATTTCGCCATTAATTCATCATTCTCATCACGTAAAACAATTTTCAGTCCTATGTTTTCAGAAGTATCCGTCATTAGTTTTATAATAGGTAAAATCTGAGCCGCATCGCCACACCAACCTTCAGAAATGACTAACCAAGTTTGTTTCGATTTCAAATTTTGTAATTTTTCTAAAACTTCCGGATCTATTTTTAGGGTTTTCTCTAAACGATTCATACGTACTTCATTCAGTTCAGAATAATGTAACAAGTCTTCCGTTTGTTCGTTTCCTGTCGATTTTCCTTCGCTAATTAATTTCGAAACCAAAGTTCTGTATTCGCTGTAAGAAAAACTGTTTTGTAAAGCAGATTTGATGATAGATAACATAGTTGCTGATTTAATTCTACAAAATTAAAAATAATAATTGGCAGTAACGCAATATTAGTGATACATAATAATTCTTAAACCGTTGTGTGTTGATGATAATTTTTCGTCAGTTCGAGTGATTCCGATTTTTAGGAATCGTATCGAGAACAAGAAAAATTTCATTAAAACTATTCTCGATACATTTTTTGCTCCGTTTTACTTCGCAAAAAACACTCGAATTGACGTTTTTAATAATTGAATCTAACAAGTTATTCTTATACAATATTCGTTACTTTTGTATTAATAATCTCATAATAATGAAAAGTAATACAAAAGAATATGGTTTGGTTTTGTCTGGTGGCGGTTCTAAAGGAATTGCTCATGCAGGTGCGCTTCAATATTTATATGAAGAAAATATAAAACCGACTTGTATTGCTGGTTCTAGTGCTGGTGCCATTGTGGGTGCGATGTACGCTTTTGGTAAAAATCCCAAAGAAATTTTAGAGTTTTTTAAATCGATTTACTTTTTTCATTGGAAACATTTTACCTTTAAAAAAGCAGGAATTGTTGATTCTGATTCGTTTAAGCATTATTTTCAAGAAATATTTGGCAATGTTACTTTGGGCGAATTAGATATCCCAATGTACATTACAGCAACCGATATGGTGAAAGGAAAATTGAAAGTATTTAATCCAGAAACTAAAATTGTTGATGCCATTTTAGCCTCAACTGCCGTTCCGGGAATGATTTCGCCCTATGTTATAAATGGAGAATTATTTAGTGATGGCGGAATTTTAAATCATTTTCCTGCCGATTTGTTAGTTGGGAAATGTGAATCAATTATTGGTGTTTATGTGAGTCCGTTACAAAATATGGAAGCTAAAAACCTAAATTCAATAAAATCAGTTACGTACAGAGCTTTGGAATTATTAACGGCCAATTCGAGTTTTCAAAAATTCAATTATTGCGATTTAATCATCGAACCCAAAGAATTAGCATCTTTCAGTACATTTGAAACCAATAAATCAAAAATGGATTCGATTTATAAAATTGGTTATGACGAAACCAAAAAGAGTTTTGAAAATTTAGTAGAGAAATCTTAAAAACATATTTTTTAGAAAAGAGCTATTTAACTATATTTGCATCAGAATTTCAGAATTATTGATTCTGAAAACAAAATAAAACAATCCAACACAATGAGTTACAAAAGAATCCTTCTTAAATTAAGTGGAGAAGCCTTAATGGGCGAAAGACAATACGGAATTGACCCTAAAACTTTAGCAGAATATGCTGCAGAAATTAAGCAAATTCACGATCAAGGTGTAGAAATTGCGATTGTAATTGGTGGTGGAAATATTTTTAGAGGTGTAGCTGGTGCAAGTAACGGTATGGATCGTGTGCAAGGTGATTACATGGGAATGTTAGCAACTGTGATTAACGGAATGGCGTTACAAGGTGCTTTAGAAGATGCCGGAATGCCAACACGTTTGCAAACGGCCTTAAAAATTGAAGCTATCGCAGAACCATATATCAAAAGAAGAGCAACGCGTCACTTAGAAAAAGGAAGAATTGTAATTTTTGGTGCCGGAACAGGAAATCCATATTTTACAACAGATACAGCGGCAGTTTTAAGAGGAATTGAAGTAAATTGTGATGTGATTTTAAAAGGAACTCGTGTTGATGGCGTGTACACAGCCGATCCAGAAAAAGATGCTAACGCAACAAAATATGATACAATCACGTTTGATGATGTATTGGCAAAAGGATTAAATGTAATGGATACCACCGCTTTTACTTTAAGTCAAGAAAATAAATTACCAATTATTGTTTTTGATATGAACAAAAAAGGTAACTTACTTAAAATTTGTAACGGCGAAACAGTTGGAACTACAGTAACGATATAATTACGAATTTAGAAATATAAAGTTAGTGAAAGTTAGATAGGAATTAGAAAACAAATTTTTTAACCTGAAACTTAAAACTTGAAACAAAAATGTTATGACAGAAGAAATTAATTTTATTATCGACAGTGCGAAAGAATCTATGAATGGATCTGTAGCGCATTTAGAAAAAGAATTTTTAAACATCAGAGCAGGAAAAGCTTCTCCTCAAATGTTAGGAAGTGTTTTTGTAGATTATTATGGTGCGCAAACGGCTTTGTCTCAAGTAGCGAATGTTGTAGCTGCCGATGCGAGAACTTTGACAGTTACGCCATGGGAAAAAGCGATGTTACAACCTATTGAAAAAGCGATTATGATTGCTAATTTAGGTTTAAATCCAATGAATAATGGTGATAACATTATCATTAGTATTCCAGCTTTAACGGAAGATAGACGTAAGGAATTGGTAAAACAAGCTAAAGCGGAAGCGGAAGACGCAAAAGTGGGTGTTAGAAACGCTAGAAAAGACGCCAATAGCGACATTAAAAAAGAAGAAAAAAACGGAACTTCTGAAGATATTTGTAAAACGGCAGAAGATTCAGTTCAAAAAATAACAGATTCTTATATTAAGAAAATTGAAGAAGTTTTAGCGGTTAAAGAAGCTGAAATTATGAAGGTATAAGTTTGTAAAACGACCAATATTTAAAAATCCAAATTCCGATATAGTAAAGGAATTTGGATTTTTTATTTTGTTTTCTCAATCAACGCTTTCAAATACACTTTCATGTCTAAAAACTGAAAATCAATAGCATTTTTGATTTTACTCGTATCGTGAATTTCCAAATTGTATAAAGAATTTATGGTCGCTTTGGTCAACATTCTTTTTCTGAAAAATAGGGTTGAAAATATAAATTCAATCACACTAACAACTTGAGTTTGCCACTTTTTGACTAAATATTTCGGTTTTTTGACTTTGGTGGCTGAGGCACTCGAAGCCAAACTATCTGCAATTCTATCAAACAATTCTTTATAGGTTACATCTTCTGCCACTAAAATAAAGCGTTCGCCAGAAATGGTACTTTTCATTAAAGTGGTCATGGCTTTTACTACATCTTCAACCGCTACAATGCCAAGTTTTCCTAATGTGTAAAATAATTGTCCCTCTTTGATATTTTGAATGAATAAACTGCTGCCTTCTTTTGGAAATCCGTTTCCGAAAATCACACCAGGATTCACAATAACAACGTCTAATCCTTCTTGAAAGCCACGCCATACTTCCATTTCAGCACCAAATTTCGAAATAGAATAATCGCTTCTAACCGCTTCGTTGTTTCTTTCCGTTTCTTCGTTGAGGATTAAATTATGTTCTGTTCCGTTGCCTAAAGCCGCAATCGAACTCACATAACACAGTTTTTTTACGTTTTTCGAAAGGGAAATATTTACCACATTTGCGGTTCCAACAATATTATTTTGATAGAGTTTTTCTTCGTCTTTTGGATTGAAAGAAACCAAAGCAGCACAATGATAAACAAAAGAAATATTCGTAAAAGTGGTTTCAAGAGCAGGAATATCTAAAATATCAGCTTTTACCCAATCAATTTTCTCAAAAGAGGAAAGTTGATTTGCCACTTCAAATAAATTTTTAACGTGTAGTAGTTTTTTCTCCGATCTATATATTGCTCGAATCGCCTCCTTTTCCTCAGAAAGTTGCAACAATAAATGAAAACCGACTAAACCTGTTCCGCCTGTGACTAAAATCATTTCGTAAAAATACTAAAAATTTGGAACAAATAAGCCTCCCATTTCTGAGAGGCTTATTGTTATTATTTACAATACTTATTCTTTAATGAATTTACTATTTGAAATTCCTTTGTTGGTTACTATTTTTATCAAATAATTTCCAGAAGGTAAGCCAGAAACATCAATTGTTTTTTCCGGATTTGTTATCGTTTGCACTTGTTGCCCAAGAATAGAATAAATCGATAAACTATAAATAGTTACATCTTGTTTTACATTCAAATTAAGAACATCTTGTGCTGGATTTGGATATATTGAAAAATAAGTATCAAATACAAAAGAATCGTTTTGTAAAACTTGAAATGTTGATGTAGCTGTATTGGTCACAATTGGGAAATTATAATCAAAGTAAATGTTCGCTAAATTGCTAATAGTATTTCCAACCACTAACGTGTTTTTTGTTTTGATTTTAAAAACCACATAACCGTCATTAGTAGCATCATCAAATGGTAAGTTAATATTTTCAAAGATGAATTCTACTTTGTTTGGATCGCTAATTCTTGTTACGCAATTGTGAGAAGCGTCTGTCATTTGTAAAGTCGAAATATCAAATGTTGCCGTGTCAATCATATCTTTAACTACAATGTTTTGTGCTGGAAAAGTTCCTGTGTTTTCAAAACGAATTTTATAATGAACATATTCGCCAATCATACTTGGGTTAATTGTGTTTCCTTCCAAACAAGTTTTATCATTAGGATCAAATGAATTTACAACAGTTTGATTTAACGAAAAAGTATTGTCTATTGGTGTTTCATCAGAATTTAATCCGTTAAAAACTGCTGAATAGTTCAAAACATCACCATCATTTACGGCAGGAGTTTCTGTTGGAGAATTTACATTTAAAGTTACTGTAAATTCAATACTTTGTAAAGGATTAATAGTTCCAATATTCCAAGAAAGACTTCCTGTTGCTTGTGAAGTTGGAGTTAAAGACGAAGAAACATAATCTAAAATGGCATCATTATAATTAAAAGATAAAGTAGTTGTTTCAGGTGAGGTTCCTTTATTTTTGAGTATAATTTTATAGGTAGCGTTAAATCCAGGAATTGCTGGTATCAACGGAATAATTACTACTCCTAAATCGTGATGTGTTCCGTTTGGTGTGAAACAAAAATTTTCAGTAAACGGACTTGCAGTAGCTGGAAAAGTTACTGTCGCACTTATTGGCGAAGATGTAAAATAACTTGGGTTTTCAAGTTGAGGTGTAATTGTATATGTTCCCGCTTGAACAGGAATATAATAATTACCAGAGGCATTAGCTGTTAAACTACCTGTAACCGTTCCATTGTTAATTTCAAATTTCAAATTGGAACAAATTGAATCCGAAGCGTCACAACCATTGTTGTTTCCATCAAATTTATTTGTACCGTTGATTGTATAAAAAACACCACCTGGAGTGAAATCACAATAACTATTTAATTGGCAAGTAGCTGAATAACCATATTCATCTATGATGTTTTGTATAAATGGGAAGTCTGTTTCTTTTGCGCATATATAAATTAAGTTTGGGTTGTTGTTAAATATTACATCTGCCCAATCATCTGCAAGGCTTTTTAGAAAAAGGGAAATTAATTGGTTGTTTGAACAATCCAGATATTCTAAACTTGTTAATTGATTCATATCTAAATTAGTAAGTTGATTATTTTGACATTCCAGAAATGCTAAACTTGTTAATTGACTTATATCTAAATTAGGAAGTTGGTTATTTTCACAATTCAAAGAAGATATACTTGTTAAACTGTTTAGGTCTAAAGTTGTAAGTTGATTAAACGAACAGTCTAAGGTTCCTAAACTTGTTAAGCCACTTACATTTAAATTTGAAAGCTGGTTATTTGAACAATTAAAATTTCCTAAATTTGTTAAACCACTTACGTTTAAATTTGAAAGCTGGTTATTTAAACAAGACAAACCTATTAAACTTGTTAAACCACTTACGTTTAAATTTGAAAGCTGGTTATTTGAACAATACAAACGTATTAAACTTGTTAAACCACTTACATCTAAGCTAGTAAGTTGGTTGTTAATACAATCTAATTCAGTTAAATTAGTCAAATTATTTACAACTAAGCTAGTAAGTTGATTATAAGAACAATCTAAATATTCTAAACTTGTTAAACCACTTATGTTTAAGCTTGAAAGTTGATTGCTTCGACAATACAATTTTCTTAAATTTATTAAACCAGTTACATTTAAATTTTGAAGATTACCATATTGACATCCTAAATATTTTAAATTTGTTAAACCACTAACGTCTAAACTGGTTTGTGAATAAGAATAAAACAGAGATTGTAAATTTGTAAAACTATTTATACCCTCTAAACTTGTTATGTTTCCAAAAGAAGGTGATAGATATAAATATTTTATTAATTGAGCTTCACTTACTTGTATTTCGCCATCACCATTTGTGTCAATTGCGTTATAGCTGTTTACTGCTCCATTTTGATCTGGTGTTTCAGTTGAAGCTATAGAGATATTAGGGCTTGCTTGTAACAGTCGGGCTTTAAAATTGGCGTCTGGTATATTTACTATTTGTGCTTGAAAGTAAAAAGGAATTAAAATAACTAGTAGGAGTTGAAGTTTTTTCATAATTGTAAGAATTAGGTGATAAATATTGCTTTCCTAATAGATGCAATTAAAAAGAAAAGGTTGCGTTGAAAAAATTTATAATCTTAAAAAAAAAGTATTTTGTCATTATGAATTTAGGTTTCAAAAACTCAATAAATACTGTTATTTTGTTTTTAATAAATCATTTGTTATTCGAATCTTCCCATTTCCAATTATCCTCAAAATCTAAATCAAAAGTAATTACAAATATGATTACTCCAACAACTCCTAAGGTTAAAATAGCCCCAGTTATATTTAACATAGTCGAAGCAGGTCTGTTTTTTATCCTTAACGAGCGATAACTATCTTCAGAAAGTGGGAAAGCTATTTTTTTACCATTAGAGTTATAAATGCCATAATAAGTGGTGTCTTTCAAGATGATTCTTCTTAAGAATACTTTTTTGTTTTGTTTAGTAACTAGTTTTACTGGCTTTTCTGATAAATACGCTTCATTAAAAGTGGCTTCTTTTTTATAATATACACTACAACTACTCAGTATGATTGAAAATGCTATTATAATCGCTAAAGATTTAATATAGTTTTTCATGATGCTTTTATTACAAATTTACGAAATAATGAAATTAAAATATTGAAAATCAATGTATTAAATAAAATGTTAAAGCAAAATGGAATTATGAGTTATTGTTTGTAAAGTTGCATTTTAAACTCCGTTTTTTTGCACTATATTTGCACTTTAAATGAATATTAGCAAAAGATGAAGAAGCACATAAGAATTATAGATTTATTAGAAAATACAAAAACGTTACAAGAAGTAAACGCAAAAGGTTGGGTAAGAACTTTTAGAAACAATCAGTTTATTGCATTAAACGATGGTTCAACACTTAATAACATTCAGTGTGTAGTTGATTTCGAAAACACACCTGAAGAAACTTTAAAGCGTATCACAACTGGTGCGGCTGTTTCTGTTATTGGAACTTTAGTGGAAAGTCAAGGTGCTGGACAAAATGTAGAAATTCAAGTAACTAAACTAGAAATTCTTGGAGATTCTGATGCGGAAAAATTCCCAATACAACCAAAAAATAAACCAAGTTTAGATTTCTTAAGAGAAAATGCCCATTTACGTACCAGAACAAATA
>JAZKHI010000013.1:0-5881 GCA_040385445.1 Bacteroidota bacterium
AAATGGTGGCAGTTTTGGAAAAATTAAAAAAGCCTGCTCATAACAACGGTTTGGCTCAATAGCTACTTTTAGCTTTAACAACAACGTTCGATTTTCCGCTGGAAAATCTTATCTTAGCAAGAAAATAATCGTTCCACGCAGCCGCTACTGCTCCAAGCCGCGGAACGTTGTGTGCAATTTGCCAAAAAACCTGAAAATCAGAATAATAAAATCATGAAATACTATATAATATTTTTTTTGTTTGTTTCACAATTGAGTAATTCTCAAGCAGATTACTTTAATGGAAACTATACAATTTGTCCAATACCAAATGATAAAGAATCCAGAGAAAATTTTAAATTAGGAATAGATTGCATAAAAGCAAATTTATATATTGGTGGTGCAAATAGGTTATTTTTAGATTTAATAAAAAAAGATAGCACATTTTGCGATGCGTATTTTTTTGCAGGTTATACTTACCGTCTCTCAAATATGGATAAAGCAGCTTTGACTTATTACTATATAGCAGATAGTTTGAGTAATAATAAAACTTTGATTTTTAAACAAAATTTAGCATATATGGCATCTAAAATGGGTTCATTTAAACTTGCCAGAAAAAAATATAATGAAATGAAAGAGTTTTTTCCTGAAAGTGCCGAAGGATTTTATGGAATTGCTTCAACATCAATTTTTATTGGCGACACAAAAAATGGATTAGAAAATTTTGATATTGCTATAAAAAAATACAAAGAAAAAGGTATATCGATTGGAGATGAAATTTATTTTACTCAAGGAATACTTTTAACAAGGGATGAAAAATATATTGAAAGTGTTGAAGTATTTGAAAAATTAAGTGGTAAAATCACGAAAAATGATGAGTATAGGATAAATTATGCCTTCAGTTTAATTAAAATTGGAAAATTACAGAATGACGAAAAATTAATCAAAAAAGCAAAAAAAGTTTTTGAAAAGATAGAAGACAAAACGAATCTGTCTGAAATGATGCTAAACGAATTTAAATAAAAAACTGCACACAACAGGCGTTTGGCAAGATTGCGAATTTTGTAGAAAATACACGTTTACATTTCGCAAGAAATTTTTTCTTTGATAGAAAATAATCGGTTCCAAAGTTCGCAACCTCGCCAAGCGCCGGAACGTTATATGCAAACGCTTCCGAAGATAACGCAAATAAATTATGAAGTATATTATAGTAATTTCAATATCATTTTTAATAATTTCTTGTCAAGAAAAAAAATCAATTGAATTTCCCAAAAAAGAAGTTGAAGTTATTACTATGAATCAAATAACATCAAATTATGACACTTTAATCAAAAGAGTGAAAAAGGAAGGAAATGTAGAAGCGTATGATGAACTTTTTTATGGCTTTATGGATTCTAATGAAAGTGAAAGAACTGATAGCTTAATGATTTATTCAAAAATAATGGCTAAAAATTTTAATTTTGAAAAAGCTTATTTTGATTATTTTAAAGCATTATGTGAAAAATATAAAATAGAAGTTGATTATAGCAACTATTCGACGATTGACATTTCTCCTTTAGATAAACGTCCAAAAGAAGAAGCTTTAAATTGGTTGAAAAACATGAAAGAAAAAAAAATAATCACGACTGAGCAATATAATTTAATTAAAAAGTAAAGCGGCAGCATATAACAGCGGTTTGGCGCAATAGCTAAATTTATATTTAAAAACACGTTCGATTTTCCGCTGGAAAATCTATCTTAGCAAGAAAATAATCGTTCACGCAGCCGCTACTGCGCCAAGCCGCGGAACGTTAGCAAACATTATAAAGAAATGAGAGTTCAAATCAAAAATTTTATTCCATTTTTCATGATTCTATTTTTTTTTGGATGTAAAAAAAGTGAAATAGATAATGAAATTATTACTGAGAATACAACGGTTGAGTTTCGTGAAAATAATTCTCACTATAAAGGCAAATTAGAACTAATTGATAAAACTTCAAACAAGTTTAAATTATTAAGGAAATATTTCAATAATTTAAAGGGTTTTAAAAAAGCAGAAAAAGACATAAATATTTATCCAAATTACATTTTAATAAACGAAAAATTTAAAATTCTGATTACTGTAAATTTAATTTACATTGAATATTATGATTCAAAAAATGAAATCATTAAACTTTATAAAAAAATATCTGTAGAGGAATATTTAAGCTTTAGGTATTTGACTCAAGACAATAAATGGATTTATGATTTTGGCAATGTGTATGGTTTTGGAGAATTTGAAACTGGAAAATATGAAAAGGGTGGTTTAATTCAACATGTTGTTGAATATGATTATAAAGTTGGAAAATGGAAATTTTGGAACTTAAACCGAGTTTTAATTGCAGAAGGTGAATTTGTGACAGATAGTTCTTTGGTTATGAGTCAAGGTGATTGCGATTACTATAAAAAAACTTCAAAGATTCGTAAAGAAAATTGGAAATTTTATAATTCAAAAAGACAAATAATTGAACCTAAAATTGAAGTATTATTTAATTTAGAAAATGCGAACAAATAACGTCTGCTAACAAGCGTTTGGCAAGATTGCGAATTTTGTAATAGATTCACGTTTACATTTCGCAAGAAATTTTATCTTTAACAGAAAATAATCAGTTCCGTAGTTCGCAACCTCGCCAAGCGCCGGAACGTTATATGCAACTCTATGACAACAAAATGAACAAAACAATAATGACAATTCGAATTACTTTTATATTCATTATAACTTTATGGTTTATAAGTTGTAGTGACTCAAAAAATAACATAACTCATAAATCTGAAAGTTTAAAATCTAAAGACAATAGTGGAATTTTCACTTTTATTCCCATTACTGAAGTAGAATTTAGAAACGCATTAAAAAAAAATTATAATGCATCTTTAGTAACAGAATTTAAAGACACCGCAAAACTTGAAAAAGCTTTTAAGTCAATTGAAAAAACTTATAATGATAGTGAAATTGAACTTGCAAAAAATGAATTATGTAACTCTCCAAGGTGCCTTACTAATTTTGTAGCATACTATCCTACTCTTGATTTGTATTTGTTTAACATACTAGACAATCATTATGCAAAAGCGTGTTTTGTAAATGCCAGTACAAATGAAATGGCATCTGGTTATCATAGATTTAGAGGTAGTTATGGTGTAATGTCAAAAGATGGACTTTGGGTTGGGCTGGAAAGACAAGGGTCAGACAATTTTCTCCAAATTCAGATATGTAAATCCTCAAAAAGCGATATTTGGTCACTTTTTACATTTGATTTCACAAACATTGATATCAATGAAAATGAAAAAACTGCAATGTTTTGGGCGAACAAAAACACAATATATATTTCTGCCAAAGAATATGACCAACAGAATGATAAAAATTTATCGAAATATTATTCTATTAAATTTAAAAATTAAATAAAACGAATAAGAGCAGCATATAACAGGCGTTTGGCAAGATTGCGAATTTTGTAGTAAATACACATGTACATTTCGCAAGAAATTTTATCTTTAACAGAAAATAATCGGTTCCGAAGTTCGCAACCTCGCCAAGCGCCGGAACGTTAGCAGTCAGCTTAAAAGACAACCCTGAAATGAAAGACCAAGAAGATTATATCGACAATTTCAATCAGCGAAGAGAATTCTTTCAGAAGAACTTTGCATTAAAAATCGGCAGACAAAGAACCGATTTAAAAAGCGAAAACATTTTAAAAAACTCTTGCCCAGTTTGTGGCTACTTGACATTGGACGAACGAGATTCGTTTGACATTTGTGCAATCTGCTTTTGGGAAGACGATGGAATAGATGACTTTGAAGAGAATAATGACAGCGGACCAAACCACATGACACTTAAAGAAGGACGTGAAGTTTTCCATGAAGCAAAAAGAAAACTATTGACTTCCAACTTTGGTGACAACAACTTAATTGGGACTCTGAAAAATAAATTCATAACCCTAGACAATTCAATAGAAGAAAGAAATTTACACAAGACTGAAATATTTGGATTACAAAATGAAATCGTTGACTTGCTGACTAAGAACAAAATATATGGACTTGAAAAACTTTTTGACAAATAAAAGCCGAACCGCTAACAAGGGTTTTGCAATAGTGGGGCGAAACTGCAAAGTTCAACGGTATTTCTTCGGTTCAACTTTTGTGCAAAATTGAAGATTTGTACTTCGATTGCCCCACCATCGCAAAGCCCCGAAACGTTATCTGCAATTTTATGAGAAACGACAATCAAAAAGAAGCATTAATAAGTGTTGCTAAATCTTTATTTAGCGCAATTCCATATGCCGGAACCGCTTTAACTGAACTTCTTTTTGATTATAATGGCAGAATTAAGCAAAACAGATTAAATCACTTTATTGAAATTTTATCGGAAGGTTTTACGCAAAATTCGGAGATTCCCCTTGAAAATATTAAAACCGAACATTTCAATGATTTATTTGAATCAGTCTTGAAAAGAGTTGTGACAACAAAGTCAGAATCTAAATTACGTCGTTTTAAAGATATTCTAATTAATGAACTAAAATGTCCAACCGAATCAGAAACCGTAGATATTTATCTTGATTTGATAAATAACCTTTCTGAAAATGAAATTCTAATTCTTCATCATCACAGACGTTTTGGAAAATCTTACGTTCAAGAAATTACACGTCGAGACCTCTTAAGAGAAAATCTAGGAAAGGCAATTGAGAATAAAAAGCATGATTCTAAAATATTTGGAATTTCAAACCATGATAGTCAAATAAGAGAAATTGAAAATGAAATAATGATCATCAAAGAAAAACATAGAAAATTAGAAATTTATCGAAAGCCTGAATTTTATGATCTCGATGAAAGTAAATATTTCTTTTATATCCAGCGACTTTACTCACAGGCGTTATTGATAGACATTGGAGTTGGAAGAATTGGTACTGAACCATTTTATATAATGAGTATAACGGAATTTGGAACAAACCTCCTTAAATTTCTAAATGAATCTGAAAATTAAAACTGCAGATAACAACGGTTTGGCTCAATAGCTACTAATCAATAAATAACAACGTTCGATTTTCCGCTGGAAAATCTTATATTAGCAAGAAATAATCGTTCCACGCAGCCGCTACTGCGCCAAGCCGCGGAACGTTATGCGTCAGCTTAAAAGAACTAACGAAAAAAAGCAAATAAAGAATCTATGAGAAAAACAATCTGCGTATTAACAATTTTAACAGCAATGCTTTCCGTTTCTTCTTGTGATTCAAAAAATGAAAAATCGAATCAATCTGTTGTCGAAAAAAACATTCAAGAATCTACTCCTATTGTCAAAAAAAATACTGAAACTACTTCTACTGAATTAAAATTATCACTTGACGATTTTAAAAGCTTTCCTGAAGATATTGTAGGTTGTTCTTATTATTTTTCTGAAAATGATAAAAAATTTAAAAATGATGAATTTTTATTTGTTGCAGACTTTGATAGTATTGGTTTTATTTCAGTAAACAAAAAGACAGTGAAACTGAAATTAGTATCAACTACAAGAGAACCTAATACTTTTGGAAATATTGACCATACTGATATTTATGAATCAGAACTATATAAAGTCACTCTTGAAATAAAATATAAAGATTCAAACGGATATGAAACTTGGTGGAATGACGGAACTTTGACTGTTGAAAATAAAGACGGAAAAAAAATGTCTAAAAAATTTGTGGGTGAATGTGGATGCTAAATAAAAAAGCCGAACGCATAACAACGGTTTGGCTCAATAGCTAAATTTACAATAAATAACAACGTTCGATTTTCCGCTGGAAAATCTTATATTAGCAAGAAATAAATCGTTCACGCAGCCGCTACTGCGCCAAGCCGCGGAACGTTATGAGCAAGCTTAAAAAACTATAGTGATAAACATCAACCAACTTTT
>JAZKHI010000014.1:0-15986 GCA_040385445.1 Bacteroidota bacterium
CATTAGCACCAGCTAATGACATATTTGCTTCAATTTGAATATGTTTAGACATTTTCCCGTTTTTAGGAATACGTCCTTTTGCATATCCAGCATCATAACCTCCACCTTGCCAATCTCCTAAGATATCTGCACCAACAGAAACAATAGTATCTGCATTTGCGAAGTTATAATTTGCTAAAGCTCTAAAACCGTAAACTGCTTGAAAAGCATCTAAAGCATTAGAATCTGAAATGGCATCATATACAACGTGTTTTACATTTGTATATTTTGCAGCTAAATCAGAAATTAATTTATCAGTAGAAGGACTTGCAGTAGTATTTGTTAAAACAACAACTTGACCACCTTTTGTCTTAGCTTCTGCTAAACTAGCTTTCACTTTTGCGTTTACTTCATTCCAAGAAGCTTCTTTTTTGTTAATTTTTGGACTTTTCAATCTTAAATTATCATATAAAGAAAGTACTGAAGCATGTACTCTCGCATTTGCTCCCGTTACTGAACCTTCAGCAGAATTATTTTCAACTTTAATTGGACGACCTTCACGAGTTTTAATTAAAATATTCGCAAAATCATAACCATCCGCAATTGTAGTAGCATAATAGTCTGCTACACCTGGGATAATTTCTTCTGGTTGAACCACATAAGGAATTGACTTAATTACCGGCCCTTCACAAGCCGCTAATGATGCTGCAGCTGTACTGAAACCAACGTACTTTAAAAAGTCACGACGCGAAGTAGATGAATTAGAAAGATTTTCTTTATCACCTAAAAACTCATCAACAGGAATTTGCTCTACAAATTCGTTGCTTTGTAACGCCTCAACAATAGAACTATTTTCATTTAGTTCCTCAACACTTTTCCAGTATTTTTTGTTTGATGCCATTGTATATAGATATTAACTTCTTATATTATTATTAATAGTGACATTTACCACACTCTAAACCACCCATTTGAGCAGCTGTCAACTTAGTAACACCCAATTTCTTAGCTAATTGGTCGTGGATTTTAGCGTAATAACCATTTCCTTCAACTTTCACATTTGTTTCTCTGTGACAGTTAACACACCATCCCATTGTTAACGGTTGGTCTTGTTTCATTACTTCAAATGATTCTACTTTACCGTGACATTTTTGACATTCGATACCACCAACAGTTACGTGTTGAGAGTGATTGAAGTATACGAAATCTGGTAAATTATGAATTCTAACCCATTTAACTGGTTTAGTCTTCCCTGTATATTTTTGAGTCGCTTTATCCCAACCAACTGCATCATATAATTTTTGAATTTCCGCAGTGTAGAATTCTTTAGTATAATCTACATAAGTAGAATCTTTAGTTCCTTGGAAATCAGAAATGTTTTTATGACAGTTCATACAAACGTTTAACGAAGGAATACCAGCGTTTTTAGAAACTCTTGCAGACGAGTGACAGTATTTACAATCAATACCGTTTTCTCCTGCGTGAATTTTATGCGAATAATGAATAGGTTGAATTGGCTCATATCCTTGATCTACACCAATCTGCATGAAATATCCATACATAAAGTAAGCAGAAGTTAACAAGAATAAAATAGCCGTAACCACCATTATAAATTGGTTTTTCACATAAGCTTTAGCAAAAGACATAACTGAACTAGCAGGACTTTTTTCTTCTGGAACATCAACACCTTCCTTTTTAGCAAGGCTTCTCATTAATTTGTTCACAGAGAAAAGTACAAATATCAAAGCACCTAATATAAAAGCTAAAATGCCTAATATTAAGTTATTTGAAACGCCACTTCCTGTTTTTACTGAACCTTCTGGGACTTTCGCAACTTCAGGCTCTGGAGCTGGCTGCATTGCATAAGCAATAATATTATCAATGTCTCCATTAGATAATTGAGGAAAAGCCGTCATATTTGCTTTCGCAAAATCATCGTACACTTTTACTGCTTTAGCATCACCAGACTTAATAAGGTCTGAACTATTTTTAATCCATTTGTACAACCATTCTTTGTCATACTTATCGCCAACACCTCTCAATGCAGGACCAGTCATTTTTGCATCTAATTTGTGACAAGCTGCACAATTAGTGTTAAACAATTCTTTTCCTTTCACAGGATCACCTGAACCAGTTGCTGGTGCCGCTGCAGCAGCAGCAGGCGCAGCAGCCACAACAGCGTCTTGCGCAGAAACGCTCACTGCAAAGATTGCAGAAAACGCTAAAGAAAAGATAGTTTTTGAAAACGATTTAGGGTTACCCAACTTTTTCATATTAAAAATTAATTATCAAACTTATTTTTGGTATGGTTTTAGCTAAAGCTTAGTCATACTTTTTAAAAACTTGGACAAAAATACAACATTAGAATAATTATCAAAACCTTAAATTTATCTTAAAATGTAATTTATTTTAATTCTAAATAAGATTAAGACTAATAATTTAATTCTAAAATAATAAATTTGCAATAAATACCATTCATTATGAAGACATTAAAAAAAATCACATTATTCTCTTTTTTACTTGTTGCGTTATTCACAACACAGAATATTTTTTCACAAACTAAGAAATCTAACATCGAACAAGACGAAAAAATAGAAAAATTACTCCTTGAAAAACGAAAAAACAACTCAGCAATCACCATAAATGACAAATTCAAAATTCAAATTTTCTTTGGAAACATAGAAGAGTCTAAAAAAACACTTATTGCATTCAAAAAAGACTTTTCTCAAACGGACGGAACCATCGTTTTTGGCAATCCATCTTACAAAGTTTGGGTAGGAAGTTTTAAAAGCAAAATTGAAGCCGAAAAAGCATTAATTTTAATCAAAAAAAAGCACCCAACTTCCGTTATAATTGAGCCTAATAAGAAATAATTTTAACGCTTGTTTGGCATAATTTTTGTGGTATATTTCTTCTAAACTTAACTAACATGAAGAAAAACTATTTACACCTATTTGGACTAATAGTTCTTACCACACAATTGTCTTTTAGTCAAGAAGTTACAGACTCAATTAAGACACAAAACATTGAAGAGATAAAAATCAATTCTAAGAAAATTAAAATTGATAAAAACCAAATTCCTTCACAAATTGAAATTTTTTCGAAAGAAAAGATAGAATTTCAAAATTTTCAAAACACTGCCGATATGTTGGCAAATTCAGGTTCTTTATTTGTTCAAAAATCACAACAAGGCGCAGGTAGTCCTGTAATTAGAGGATTTGAAGCAAGTAGAGTTTTATTACTAGTTGATGGTGTTCGTATGAACAACTTAATTTTCAGAGCTGGACACTTACAAAACATCATTACAGTTGATGAAAATTTCCTAGAAACTGCCTTAGTACAATTCGGACCAACCTCATCATTATATGGTAGTGACGCGTTAGGCGGATCTGTAAATATGATTACAAAAAGAGCTAAATTCGGAAATGGATTTACTGGAAATGTAAACACAAGATATTCATCTGTAAATGAAGAAAAATCAGGGTATTTCGATTTTAACTATGGCTCTGCAAATTTCGCTTCATTAACAGCTTTTTCATATAACGATTTTGGAGATTTGAAAATGGGAAAAAACAAAAATCGTAATACCGATTTCTTTGGAGAAAGAATTTATTATGCTGAAACTGCAAATGGCGCTGACATCAATGTACTAAATCCAAACAAATATATCCAAGTTGGAAGTGCGTACAAACAATGGAATTTCATGCAAAAATTAGCTTACAAAACAAAAGGTGGTTTTACACATAATTTAAATTTCCAATATTCAAGCAGTACTGATATTCCAAGATACGACAGACTTACAGAAAGAAGTGGCGGAAACATGACTTATGCAGAATGGTATTACGGACCACAAAAAAGAGTATTAGGAGTATATAGTTTAGAAAAAGACAATTTTTTTGGCAAAACAAATTTCAAATTAGATGCTTCATATCAAGATATTGAAGAAAGCAGAAACGACAGAAGATTCAATGATCCTAATGCAAGACTAAGAACACAATTAGAAAACGTTGCTGTTTATAGCATTAATGCACATTTCAACACACCATTATTAAAAGGTAATTTATACTATGGTATTGAAAATTATTACGAAACTTTAAGCTCAACTGCTTCTAGAGTAAATATTTATACAGGACAAACATATAGTGTAAATACAAGATATCCTGATGGTGATAATTCTGTATTAAGAAATGAAGTTTACGCCTCTTTCTCTAAAACTATAGCAAAATGGCATTATAATATTGGCGGTAGAATTGGAAATTCTAACCTAAAAAGTCAAATTATAAACAATACTGCTTTCAACTTTCCATTTACAAAAATTAACCAACAGAATATAACATATAGTGCAAATGCAGGTTTAGTTTATAATACATCGGAAAACTTCATAATAAAAACAAACGTTGGAACTGGTTTCAGAGCACCAAATATTGATGATTTAGCTAAAATATTTGACACAACAACTAATGCTGCTTTGATTATTCCTAATAACGATTTAGGACCAGAAACAACAGTTACCACAGATTTTGGATTTGTACTAAAATCGAAAAACAACAAACACAATTTTGAAGCAACTTATTATTACACTGCAATTAACAATGCTATTGTAACCAAAGAATTTTCATTAAATGGCTCAACTCAAATTGACAATGACAATGATGGAATAATGAGTACCATTTTTGCAAGTCAAAATGACGGCAAAGCATTCATAACTGGTTTTAGCGGAAGTATAAAAACAACTTTAGCCAGAAAATTAGAATTTAATGGTTCTTATAATGTTACTTTGGGAAGAGTTACAACTTCAGGAAACAACAGACCTTTAGATCACATTCCTCCGTCTTTTGGGAAAGTTAGTTTAAGCTACGTTCCTAAATGGGCTACTTTTGAAGCATATATGTTATTTAATGGTAAAAAACAATTAAAAGACTACTCTACAAGCGGTGAAGATAATTTAGTTTATGCTCCTGCTAGCGGGATGCCAGCTTGGGAAACATATAATTTCAAAGCAGCAACAAAACAAATGTATGGTTTCACTTTATTTGCTGGAATGGAAAATATCTTAGATACACAGTATAGAAATTTTGCATCAGGAATTAATGCTGGTGGAAGAAATATTTATGGTGGAGCTAAATATAGTTTCTAATAACTGAGACAGTATAACAAAAAGGCGTTCCAGTAATTTGGAACGCCTTTTTTGTTAGCTTAACTCTTTATTTAGATGTTGACAATGAAAAAGGAAATGAACTCTCACTTATTCCTCTTTTTTTATTCGGAACATTAGACATTTTAAAATTAAAAGTACCGCCATTTAATATCGTTTCATGACTGATCCAATTTTTAAAATACGCTTTCCCATTTAAATTCACATCCTGAATATATTTGTTATCCTCACTATTATTTGGCGCTGAAATCACAAATTGCTTATCGTTTTCTAAATTCAAAGTTACTTTTTTGAATAAAGGTGTCCCTAAAACATATTCATTTGTAGCTGGACAAACCGGATAAAATCCTAAAGCAGAAAAAACATACCAAGCAGACGTTTGTCCGTTATCTTCATCGCCACAATAACCATCTGGAGTTGGTTTGTATAATCTCTTCATAACATCTCTTACCCAATATTGTGTTTTCCATGGTTCACCAGCATAATTATACAAATAAATCATGTGTTGAATCGGCTGATTTCCATGCGCGTATTGACCCATATTGGCAATTTGCATTTCTCTAATTTCATGAATGGTTTCTCCGTAATAGCTATTATCAAAAACAGGAGGCATCTTAAAAACGGAATCCAACATCGAAACAAATTTTTCTTTTCCGCCCATTAATTTTGACAAACCAGCTATGTCGTGAAAAACACTCCACGTATAATGCCAGCTATTTCCTTCCGTAAATTCATCTCCCCATTTGAAAGGATTAAAAGGTGAATGAAAACTTCCGTCTTTATTTTTTCCACGCATTAGTTTTGTTTCCGAATCAAAAAGATGCGTATAATTCATACTTCTCTTTTCATACAAATCAATTTCTTCTTGTGGTCTGTTTAAGGCTTTTGCTAATCGACTAATGGTAAAATCGTCATACGCATATTCTAAAGTTCTTGCTGCATTTTCGTTAATTCCCACATCGTAAGGAACATAACCTAATTTATTATAAAACTCTACACCCTTTCTTCCCGTTGCTTGAGGACCTTCATTGTTTGCGCCGTGTAATAATGCTTCGTACAATTTATTAATATCGTAACCTCTAAGTCCTTTTATATAAGCATCTGACACAACCGAAGCAGAATTATTTCCAATCATAATATCACTATAAGACGGACTACTCCATTCGGGCAACCAACCGCCTTCCAAATAATCATTCAACAAACCTTCTTGCATTTCTTTGTTGATAGAAGGAAACATCAAATTTAAAAAAGGATATAAAGCTCTGAAAGTATCCCAAAAACCAGTTCCTGCAAAGCGATAACCCGGCATTGTTTTTCCGGAATACGGACTGTAATGAACAATCTTTTTGGACGCATCAATTTCATACATTTTCATCGGAAAAAATAAAGTACGATAAAAAGTCGAGTAAAAAGTTCGAATTTGTTCTTCTGTTCCGCCTTCCACTTGAATTTTCCCAAGCGTTTTATTCCAAATGTCTTTTGCTTTTTGTTTTACTGTTTCGAAATTATCCGTTCCAATTTCTTTAAGATTGATTTCTGCTTGTTCAAAACTAATAAATGAAGAAGCAACTCGCGCTCCAACTTGCTCTTTGGCGTTTGCAATATCAAAATTGATTAGGGCAGAAATATGTGAACCCGATAATTCTAGTTCTTTTAATTTTGTTTTATCGCTCCAAAGTGAAGAATTTTTGAAAGGTTTGTCGAAAATAATGACAAAGTAGTTTTTGAAATTACTTAATTTTCCACGTGCATAACGTGTGCTATATCCAATAATTTTATTTTCTTCTGGAATAATTTTAATATACGAACCCCTATCAAAAGCATCAATAACTACAGAAGCATTATCCGTTTTCGGAAAAGTAAATCGGAAAAAAGCCGCTCTTTCAGTTGGCGTAATTTCAGTCGTTACATCATGATCCGCTAAATAAACCGAGTAATAATAAGGTTTTGCTGTTTCCGATTTGTGACTGAACCAACTTGCTCTTTCTTCTTCATCAACTGTTTCTTTACCAACTACAGGCATTAATGAAAACTGTCCGTAATCATTCATCCAAGGTGAAGGTTGATGTGTTTGTTTGAATCCTCTTATTTTTTTAGCATCATAAGTATATTGCCAACCATTTCCGTTAGTCCCAGTTTGTGGTGTCCAAGCATTCATTCCCCAAGGTAAACCAATAGCTGGATAGGTATTTCCGTTACTCAAGTCGTAGCTACTTGCCGTTCCCATTAAAGGGTTAATATATTCAGCTAAATCCTTTGAATTAACTGCATTTTGTCCTGAAACAAAAGAAGTGAGAAAAAGTAAGCAGATTAGTTTTTTCATTATCAAAAATTATAAAAAAAGGTTTTGTAGAAATAATTACTACAAAACCTTTTTGATTAACCAATACACCACAATAAATACTATTATTGTTCCAAAACATCCAAACTTTGTTTTCTTAGCAGCAAAGAATGCTCCAAAAAAGGCGATTAAATTTTTCATAGATTACTTATTAATTAAACAAATCATCAATTTTTTGAGCCAATTGATAATCTAAACTGGTTATTTCATTCTTTTCATGACTATACAAGGTAATTTCTAATTGAAAGGCTTTATGGATTTTGCAATCAGGATGATGGTTAATTTCATCTGCATAATTGGCAACTTTTACAAGAAATTGCGCCAATTCCGTTTGAGATTTAAACTTAAAATTATTAACTAACTTTCCTTCAATTACAATCCATTCCATACTATTTAGTATTTACCGTTTAGAAGTTCTCCACCGATTGCCGATTTTGGTTCGATGTTTAGTTTTTTCATCATTTCATAAGTAGTACAAACTGCTGCAGAAGTTACTGGAATTCCGCATTCCGCTTGAATTAAATCAATCGCTTCTAAAGATGGCATTTGTACACAAGCCGAAGCTACCAAAACATCAACATCAGTTAAATCTAATTGCTTATAAATTTCTAATAAATTCAATGGATTTTGAGCCGCCACTTCTAAATTATCAGGAATCTCTAAAGCAATACTTTGTTTCACTTTTATGCCTTGGTGTTCGATATAATCTACTACCATATCCGTTAATGGACGCATATACGGCGTAATTATTGAAATTTGTTTCGCACCTAAAACCTTTAAACCATTAATTAAAGCTCCCGCTGAAGTTACAATTGGTGTTGGAAAATCATTTGCAATGGTTTCTTGATGTAAATTCACTTCTGAAACGCAGTGATATCCTCTTCCCATACTCATGATCGCCACCAAACAAGCATAACCCATTACGTCAACGTGAGCATCTGAAAGTTCTTGAGCGCATTTTAAACTCATCGCATCCATCGCTTCCAATTCTTCTTTGGTTACTTTTTTCATACGCATTCTACTGCTGTGAAACGTAAAACGTTCTGGTAAAATGGTTTCGCGTGAACGAAAAATGGCTGGTATTTCGGTTTCCATCGTTACGTTTGATGATGGAACTATTTGTCCTATTCTAAATTTTTTCATAATGTCATTGCGAGGAACGAAGCAATCTATCCTCTTATTTATGTTATTGTTTTTGTGCAATTAGTATCAAATCAATTGTTTCTGTTCCGTTTTGTTCAGGAAATTTTTTACGCTGAACAGTTATCATTTTAAAACCATTTGTAAGAAGAGCTTCCAATAAATAATCTTCTTGATGATAATGCATAAAAATTTCGTCTCCAGTACTTCCTTTTTTATAATCGGATTTGCTATAATCGTCTTCCATCGTACTCAAATAAATAACACCATTTGGATTTAAAACAAGGTAAGCATCTTTTATCAATTGTATCGCATCTTCTTTTGAGAGATAAGGCAAACCGAATCCACACATCATCCCATCGAACATTTTATTCAGTTTCAGAAAATCCCTGCAATCCATAATCTGAAATTCCGCTGTAGCATTATATTCCTGAGCAAATGCAATCATTTTTGGTGCTAAATCGGTACCTAAAAGTTTAAAATCAGGTCGTTTCTTTAAAAGATACTTCGTGATATTTCCTGGCCCACAAGCTAATTCTAAAACTTCTGCATTTTTTGTTAGAATGGAATTGCAAAACAAATCGAAAGTATCGTTGTACAAATCGAAATCCATAAACCGTTCTTGGTACAGATTTGCATTTTTGTCGAAAACATTTACTGCTTGTGTTGTTTTGTCCATTTTATAAAGAGTATTAAATCTCCTTAATCGTATTCACAATTGTTCCAATTCCTTCCACAGTAGCTTCCACTACATCTCCATCATACATCCATTCTTGTGGATTTCTTCCTGCTCCTACTCCAGCTGGCGTTCCTGTTGCGATAATATCTCCTGCTTCTAAAGTGAAAACTATGCTTAAATCTTCAATCAAATCATTGATGTTAAATAATAAGAATTTCGTATTCGAATTTTGTTTCTCTACTCCATTCACTTTTAAAGATAAATTCAAGTTGTGTGGATTTTCAATTTCGTCTCTAGTCACTAAAACTGGACCCATTGGTGCAAAAGTATCTTGACCTTTCGACACAATCCATTGACCTTCTCTACGACAATCACGTGCAGAAATATCATTAATTACCGTGTATCCAAAAACGTAATCTAAAGCGTCTTCTTTAGCTACATATTTTCCTTTTTTACTTATAATTACTGCCAATTCACATTCCCAATCTAACTGAGAAGTTAATTTTGTGTTTTTAATAATTTCGGTATTTGTAGCTGTAACAGTTGTTGGAGGTTTCGAGAAAATAATTGGTTTTGCAGGTAATTTCCCTGTTGTATCTAAAGTCCTTGCGCTTTCGGCAACGTGTTCTGTGTAATTTAAACCAATTCCAATAATGTTTTTTCTCGGTTTCTCGATGGGTGCTAAGAATGTCACTTGGTCTAATTCATAAGAGATTTCTTCGAAGAAGTTTGCTTCCGTTTCCGAAATTAATTCTGTGATTTCTGCAATGATTTCAAATCCCATATCAATCAAATCCAACATATCATTTGGTAATGGAAAATTAGAAATTTCTCCAAAATCTTCCATATCAACAACCTGATTGTTGTGTAAAAAACCTAATCGTGGTTCGGTGTCTTGTGTTTTGTAAGTAAGTAGTTTCATTTTTATATTGATTAACCCTCGAAGGGTTTAAAACCCTTCGAGGGTCGTTATTAAATTATTTGATGTCCGTTGTTTTCTTCTAATTCTCTCGATTGGAATAAACCTAAACTTTCAATTACTGGTAAATCGTTGAATTGAAATAAGCAAGCATCTTCCGTTTCTGATAAATTATGATGTTCGTGCCAAGCCCAAGATGGAACGCAGAAAATATCTCTTTCTTTCCAATCGTATCTTTTTCCGTTGATGATTGAATATCCTTTTCCTTTCGCACATTGATATACGAATGAACCGGTATGTTTATGTGCTTTCCCTTTGAAACCTGCTGGTAATAATTGCATCGCTGCTCCCATAGTTTGCATCACATGACCACCTGTTAAAGGATTCGAATATTGCATAAAAATTCCATCAAACGGATTGATATCAGTTACTTTTTGAGCTTCTAAAAGTGCTGGATAAACATTTTTCCAAGAATATTTGAATAATGGCGAATACGGTTTATCCCAAGTTTTATCTGCTGGAATGAATCCGGCACAATTGTATGTAATTGGAGAATAATTCAAAGGTTTTTCTAAGGGTTGTTTCCCATCATACACCGCATAATCATTCGCTTCCAAAGCATTGACTAACGGAATATCTAATCCATCTTGCCAAATACACGTTTTACCATTTTCAGCAACTCCATGTTCATGCCAAGTCGAGTTCGGTGTAATTACGAAATCATTCACTTCAAAAGTAATTTTATTTCCATCCACCACCGTATATCCGCCTTCACCTTCCATGATAAATCGAAGTGCCGAAGCTTTGTGTTTATGTGCAGATGTGCTTTCTCCAGGACGAGTGACTTGAATTCCAGTATATAACCAACCCACAGCTGCCGAAACATCTTTACGTTTGTCGTTTACCAAATACACAACGCGTCTTCCCGCTTGTTCTGGCGTCACTAATTCTGAAGATTTCAGTACTAATTCACGTAAATCGTCATATTTCCAAAGCATTGGAACTGATGAACTTCTTGGTTCCCAAGGCTCAATATCGTTGGCAACTGTCCATAAAGCACCAGCGCCAAGCGTTTCTAATTCCTTATAATACGCGACTAATTCTGGCGAATCTTGTACGCGTGCACGACCAATTTGATCATCTGAAAATTTATCTTCCATAATAAGTTATCTTAATACTTATGTCTTAAATCTTAATACTATCTTTTATTAAATTCCTCGTGATTGTCGATAAACGTAATTTTGCGAGTTGGTGCAATGTTGACTCTCAAATCAAAAATATCAAATCTATTGTAATGCCCAAGAATATCGTGCATTTGCTTTGGTTGGATGCATTTTTCTAAATCGATATCTGCATACACCATTCCTTCATCGTCAATTAATGGTTCGCCAATTACAGCGCCATTTGGACCAATAAATCCTGAAAAAGCTGAGTTTTTACGAGTCAATAATTCTTCCACATTTGGAACATCTTCTTTTAGCGCTTCCATAATTTCTTTAGAAACCGTTGAACACGAAACAATCGTAAACAATTTCCCTTCGAAAGAATGTGCAGCGGCACGAATTTTAATCGCTTCCGCCATGTTATAATCTGGTGGTGCGACTGGCAATGAAATATAATTCGCAATATGAATTAATTCTCCTTGAGAAAGCAACGTAAAACGCGCTAAAGTGTTCGTGTTTTCCCCACAAGCTAAGGTTCCAATCGGACCAATTTTTGTGTTATATACTTTTAACGAAGAACCATCTCCAGAAGTCCACGTTAGTTTTTCTGCCCAAGTTGGCACTAACTTTCTGTGTTTTCCGATTAAGGTTCCGTTATTGTCAATGATTAAATTCGTATTATAAATTTCACCATAAGAATCACCGCGTTCGTTAATTCCGATTACGACGTGAATGTTATGATCTTTTGCTGCTTGAAACAAAGGTTGCATCGCTTCATCATCCGTTTTTACCGAACATTTATATAGTTTTTCGTACCATTTGCTACCTTGAACTGGCGTCATGATCCAATTCCAATAGGGATAACCGGCAACGAAAACTTCTGGAAAAGCAATCAATTGCGCGCCATTTTGACTCGCTTCTTTGATGAAAGTAATTGCTTTTTCAACCGTTTTTTCCACGTTTAGAAAAACGGGTGACGTTTGAACGGTTGCTGCTTTGAATTTTTTAAAGTCCATTTTTTATGTTTTGGTACGCGAATGAAACTAATTGCTTTGCAAGCGCGGATAATTGCTGATTTTATTTTTAAACACTGATTGGAGGAATTCAAGAAATTTAAAAAATAAATTCTGTGTTGATTTCTCTAATTTCTTAAATCTGTGTTACTCTATTATATACTTTGATATTTTTTGTTTCATTTCCTCGTTAAAAGGTTCTGCTTTGATATCGGTTTTGTTTTCTTGAAAGGCAACGTTTACCAAAGTTACTTCGCCTTCTAAACAAGTTTTTCCTTGTTCATCTTCAAATGAAAATCCGCATAAAATAGAAGCGCCACCCAAGTTTTTTACCCATAGTTTTTTGGTTAGAATTTCTCCTAAACGCGCTGCTTTTTTAAACTGCACTTTCAAATCTACAGTTGGAATTCCGTTGGTTTCGTGCATTTTTGAAAACGGTCTGTCTAAAGCTTCTTCGAACCAATCTTCTACTAAGCAATTTAGCATTTCTAGAAATCTTGGATAGAACACAATTCCTGCGTAATCAATATGTTGGAAACGAATTTTTTCTTGTTTTATAAAAGGTTGATTCATGTTTGTTTTTTAAGTCGCGACTTTTACCTTATGCCACAAAGACTCCAAGACGCAAAGTTATATTAAACTATTATTGAGATTCTGAAACGAGTTCAGAATGACAACATTGTGATTATTTCAATTTAAATCGTTGAATTTTTCCTGTTTCGGTTTTTGGTAAACTTTCCACAAAGTTAATGATTCTCGGATATTTATATGGTGCTGCAGTATTTTTAAACCAGTTTTGAATCTGGGTTTTCAATTCATCCGCAGCTTTATTTTGTTCTTTTAAAACGATATGTGCACAAACTAACATGCCGCGTTCTTCATCGGGTAAACCCACAACGGCACATTCTAAAATGGCTTCGTGAGTTAAAAGTACGGATTCTACTTCAATTGCCGCAATATTATAACCAGAAGAAATAATCATATCATCGCCACGAGCTACAAAAAAGAAATAACCGTCTTCATCTTGACGGAAAATATCGCCCGTGATGTTCCAGCCATTTTCAACATATTCTCTTTGCTTTTCTTCTCTGTTTAAATATTTACAACCTGTAATGCCGCGAACGGCTAATCTTCCTGGTTCATTTTTTGGAACTTCATTACCATTCGCATCGATAATTTTCGCTTCATAACCTGTAACCGCTAAACCAGTTGCGCCTGGTTTCATATTTTCTTCATTTGATGAAATGAAAATATGTAACATTTCTGTTGCGCCAATTCCGTCAATGATTTTTAATCCAGTTGCCTCATTCCAATCTTGCCAAACTTTTAAAGGTAACGTTTCACCAGCAGACACACATTTTCGTAGACTTGAAACATTAAAATCGTTGACTTTTGTAGTGATGATTCTCCAAGCGGTTGGTGCTGTAAAACAAACGGTAACTTTATAATCTTGAATCGCTTTTAGTAATAAATCGGGACTTGGTTTTTCGATTAAGAAAGTGGAAGCGCCAAAATACATTGGAAACAAAACCAATCCGCCTAAACCGAACGTAAAGCCAAGTGGCGGACTTCCAATAAAAACATCAGTTGAAGTCGGTTGTAAAGCATATTGAGGAAAAGCTTCGCAAATATTTAAAATATCTTTATGATAATGTGCGGTCATTTTCGGCAAACCCGTTGTTCCAGAAGTGAAACCAATTAAGGCTACAGAATCTGATTTGGAATGGTAATTTTGGAACGTTTTAGATTTGTTATCCATCAACTTTTCTAAATCCGAATTTCTGTAGAAACTTACTTTTTTTAGAAAGTTGGATTGGACTAAATTCATTTCTTCGGCTAAATCACTATCGCAAAAAGCATGAGAAATTTCGGCGCAATCAATAACAGTTGTTAATTCTTTAGAACGTAATAATGGCATAGTTGCGACTACAATTCCGCCCGCTTTTAAAACAGCAAACCAACAAGCGACCATCATTGGATTATTAGCTGAACGAATTAACACACGATTTCCAGATTGGAATTCTAATTCGTCCACTAAAACATGAGCAATTTGATTGGCTTTTTCATACAAATCTTGATACGTCCAAGTTTCTTCAAAAGTTCGAATACAAACGTTATTTCCTCGACCTTCTTTTACATGATTATCCAGTAATTTTTCCACACAATTGAGCATTTCTGGTCGATTGAATTGTGGTAAATCCAAGAATTTATATTCTGGTTGAAGTTCCAGAGTTGGTAAGTTTATATGTGCGAAATTATCTTCGTAATGTTTCATAACAGGTATTACTTCTTATTACTTTTTGGTTTCAAGGCCATTCTCATTCCTTCCGTTTGTTTTCTTTCCGAAGCTTTAAGCGGATACAAATGTGAGATTCCCATTTTATACGGATTTGGAATATCTGTAGATTGGAATTGCTCATAGGCTTGGGCATTTCGTACAAAATTCGCATCTAATAATAAAGGTCTTCCTAAGGCGACTAGATCAGCACGACCGTTTAAAATTATCGTATTAATTTGATCGATATCTTGAATATAACCTGTTGTGATGGTTGGAATATGAACCGTATTTTTAACCATATCTGAAAAAGGTGTTTGCCACATTCTTCCCGTTTGAGGTTTTTGACCTGCAACTGTATTTCCGGTTGAAACGTTGATGATATCGGCTCCAGCGTTTTTGAAAGCCGTTGCAATTGTGATAACATCTTGTTCTGAAATTCCGTTTTGAGCCCAATCGGTTGCTGAAATTCTAACCGACATGGGTTTTTCTGTTGGAAAAGCGTTTCGCATTTCAGTGAAAACTCGGATTGGAAATTTCAATCTATTTTCGATGCTTCCGCCGAATTCATCCGTACGATTATTCGTTAATGGCGATAAGAAAGAAGCTAATAAAAATCCGTGATGCGCTTGCAATTCGATCATATCGAAATTCGCAGCATTAGAATTTTTTGTAGCTTGAACGAATTGTGAAGTCACCAAATCCATATCTTCTAAAGTCATTGCTTTTGGCGTTTTTGAATTCTCATTAAATGGAATTTCAGAAGCAGAAAGTAATTCCCAACTTATTCCAGTAAAAGATTCTTCCCAAGGTTTTTTAGTTGCACCTTTTCGACCAGAATGTCCTAATTGAATTCCGATTTTAGTTTGTGTATAATTATGAATGAAATCGTTAATGCGTTTCCATTCTGTAGTTTGATTTTCGTTATAAATTCCGGCACAACCTTCTGTGATTCTACCTGTTTCTGAAACTGCAGTCATTTCGGTTAAAATTAAACCTAAACCACCAATGGCTCTTGAGGTGTAATGTTGGAAATGCCAATCGTTTACTAAACCGTTTTCAGCAGAATATTGTCCCATTGGCGACATTACAATTCGGTTTTGTAATTGTAAGTTACGAAGTTGGAAAGTTGAAAAAGCTGCTGGCGTCTCGGCTCCGCTCGACGTGACAGAATTAAACTCGTTTAGAACTTTATCTGTAAATGATTTATCGCGTAAGCGTAAGTTTTCGAAAGTTACTTTTTTCGCACGCGTCATGCATCCGAAAGCAAATTGATAAAATGGATGTTGGTTGTGACGGTTCATGTTTTCGAACCAATCTAACGA
>JAZKHI010000015.1:0-4350 GCA_040385445.1 Bacteroidota bacterium
AAATGGTGGCAGTTTTGGAAAAATTAAAAAAGCCTGCTCATAACAACGGTTTGGCACAATAGCTACATTTACCTTAAAAACAACGTTCGATTTTCCGCTGGAAAATCTTATATTAGCAAGAAAATAATAGTTCCACGAAGCCGCTACTGCGCCAAGCCGCGGAACGTTGTGAGCAATTTTTAGACACCAATCCTTATAAAATGAAATATATAATTATACTTTTTACAATTAGTAGTTTTTTTCAAGCAAATGCACAAAAAATCAAATTCAAAGATTCGAATCTAAAAAAAGCTTTAATTGAACTTGGCTATGATAGAAATAAGAACTCTGAAATAGAAATTAGTGAAATTGATACTGTTCAAAAACTTAATGTTTCTAAACGAAATATCAAATCTCTTGACGATATGATTTATTTCAAAAGTATGAAAGAACTCAACGTAATGAATAATGAGATAAAGGAAATCAATGTTTTTCACGGGAATTCAACTATTGAAGAATTATATATCGGCGAAAATAAATTAGGTCCAAAATTAATAGTTAAAGACATGTCTAATTTAAAAGGTATCTATGCTTTCCGTAATGACATAATTGATTTTGAGTTTATTGGTGAATTTTCAAAGTTTAGGTCATTATATATTCAAGGAAATCCAGTTATAAATCTTGACATTCAAAACTTAACGCATCTGGAAAATTTGCAACTTTTTGAATGTAACAACTTAAAAACAATTGACATACACAAACAAACTAAGATTAAACAATTTTTCCTTTTGGACATGAAAGTTGTAAATGTCGTATCGAAAAATGAATTCGTTAGAACTGTTTATATTGAAAAAAAATCAGATCCAAAAAATTCTCCAAAAAATGATAGTATAAAAATTGCGCCGACAATTAAAATCACCAAAGACATGATTATAACACCTAAAAAATAAAACTGCACACAACAGCGGTTTGGCGCAATAGCTAAATTTACAATTAATAACAACGTTCGATTTTCCGCTGGAAAATCTATATTTACAAGAAATAATCGTTCCACGCAGCCGCTACTGCGCCAAGCCGCAAAACGTTAGCAGTAATTAATAGCCAACTTTAGTTCATAACCTCAAAAATGTATCATGGAAGCAAAAACAGTTAAAATACCAGCTAACCAAGATGAAATTACGTTATACACTTTCCTTGGGGAAGCTTTATGTACAATACAATATGTTGAACTTGGTTTGAGTCATTCAATTACTATTAAAATGAATCCGGCTGAAACAAAAGAAAAGGCCGACGAAATTTTAAAAAAACACCTAACTTTCACTTTAGGTCAGGCTATTAAATTAGCAATTAAAGAGAATTTATATTTTTCGACGTTACAGGAAGAACTTAATGATTTTTTAATTCAAAGAAATTGGTTAGTTCACAAATCTATGTTTGAAATTCAAAGAGATTTACAAGACAATGGTAAAAAGGAAGAATTATTTAAAAAAATTAAATCAATTTCAGACAAAGCACTAAGCATTCATCATGAAATCGAAAACGATTTGATAGAATTCTGTATTGCAAAGGGTAAGGATATGTCAAAAATTGTTGATTTGTTAAATTTACAAAAAAAAGGTATAAGGGTTAAAATGTAGTCGCGTAGATATTTTGATGTTATTTAAACTACTGCTAACAGCGGTTTGCCACAATAGCTACTTTTATCTTAAACAACAACGTTCGATTTTCCGCTGGAAAATCTTATCTTAGCAAGAAAATAATCGTTCACGCAGCCGCTACTGCGCCAAGCCGCGGAACGTTAGCAGTAATATTATGAAACACGTAACTTTAACACTTTTACTTTGCTTTACATTTTTTAGTTGCCAAAAGAATGAAAGTGTTTTGGAAACTGAAAAAATAGCTCTAAATTCTGTTTTCAACTCTGTTGTAGATTCAGTTTATCTAAATCTAACAGAAAATAAAACTATCTCAAAAAATTTAAAACAAAAAACTATTGTAATTTATGATAGTCTTACATCTGACAAACCTGGATTTGTACAATTTAAAGCAAGATATAAAACAATCAAAAATCTTCACTTTGACACAATTGCCGAAAAAGTAAATCCGAAAATTGACTTACTTGAATTAGAAAAGGAAGCAAATTTTAAATATTTACCAAAACTATCTATTAGTCGTGATTCAATAAAAAAAAGTTTTTGGAACTCTAAAAATGCACTTACTGGAGTTTTGTTGTTTTCCAAAGTTTGCTTCGACGAGCATAGAAAATTTGGAGCTTTTAACTGTATTTATTCTGAAGGAGATATTTATAATGCAAAACATTTTTTAGTATACATTAAAAAAGAAAACGGAAAATGGAAACTTGACAAAGTTACTAGATTTATAAGGCATTACTAAAAATACTACTGCTAACAGCGGTTTGGCACAATAGCTAAATTCACCTTTAACAACAACGTTCGATTTTCCGCTGGAAAATCTTATCTTAGCAAGAAATAATCGTTCACGCAGCCGCTACTGCGCCAAGCCGCGGAACGTTACCAGCAATGGCTAAACTCGCCCTTAATAAAACCTGATGAATAAATCACATACTTCACTTTTTGAAAAACTTCCTGATATCGAAAAATATCGAGATGATTTACATACTTTAAAAAATCAAAACTTTACAGGCAAATCGGTAACCGAAATAAGTAATTTAATTTTTGAAAAAGCAATTATCTTACCTACAATTACTTCAACAACAGAGATTGGAAATTTAGGAACTTCTCTTTTTTACAGAGTTAGACTTGTTAATCCTAAAGATTTGAGTAAAGAAAATATCAGTCTTATACAGTCATTTTCTTATCCGCCTTCATCCTTTTGTCACGACAATGGACGCGCTAATTTAAAAAACACAAGCGTTTTTTATTGTGCATCAACCGGAGATGCAGCAATGCGGGAAAGCAATATAGAAGTTGGGAGCGAAGGATTTTTAAGTGTTTGGGGAATTGAACCGAAAACAATTCTAAAGTTTGGAATTCTTTTATCTGACGAACTTCCCAAAGAAAATCCATGGAGACCAGTTGTAGATTATTTAAATTGTGAAGAATTTCAAAAAATTCATCTCGAAGAGGAAGGCAATTATTATGAACATATGCGTGAACTAAGGAGATTTTTGTACAATAAATTCATGCACGAATTGAACCCCTATCCTATCACTTCATATATTTCAAATAAATTACTTTATCAACGTAACGACTTAGATTTTATAGCTTACCCTTGTGTAAAAAGATCTCATAAACAAATAAATTTTGCATTTCACCCAAATTCAGTTAATCAGTTTCTCAAAATTCAACGTGTTTTTACATTCAAAATAAAATCAATTGATTCGGAGAGTATTTCATTTGACATAAAAGGTGTAGCACATCTCAATGGTACGAGGATTGAGTGGCAGAATTCTTTTCAAAAAACTGATGAAAAATTTCTTGGTGCCATCTCTCCATTATTTTAATTGCCACTGCTGGTAACAACGGTTTAGCGCAATAGCTAAATTTCCAATAAATAACAACGTTCGATTTTCCGCTGGAAAATCTATATTAACAAGAAAATAATCGTTCACGCAGCCGCTACTGCGCCAAGCCGCGGAACGTTGGCAGTAATTTTACCGTAGAATCTAAACAAGAAAAACATTAATGAGATACTTAATAATAATTCTGATAATATTATCATTTCCAACTAAGAATTTTGGACAAAAAAAATATAACTATAAACAAGGTTACAAATTCATAGAAAAAGCAGAAAAAAATTTAAACAATGGGAATTTAAATAAAGCCGAAGAATTTCTTGGAAAGGCAAAATTAAGCAACTTTGGTTTTTGCGGAAATGCTTGGGCAAGTGCTTTTGGAGAAATCAATTTAATCCAAACACAAATTCACAATAAACGAAAGGATTATGATAAAGCTTTAACTCTATTAGATTCTATTGATGGTTGTAGTATTGGCGCAAATTGCGAAGCAAGAGATTCTTTAAAAGTTGTAACTTTAATATTAAAATTTGGAAAAGAAAAAGTAAAAGAATCATTTAGTAACGTAACAAAAATAGAAAAAATAGAAAAAGAGTATGAAACTATTTATTCTGTATATCTAAAAGAGTTAAGTTATACTTTTATTGTTGGTGGTGCCAAATACTATATTGTTGGTGCTAATGGAAAAAAAATTGAACAAGAAAAATTAGAAAACGAATTACATAACAGAATTAGAAATCATAATTATTTTAAGCTTCTTGAATAAAAAAACTACTGCCAACAGCGGTTTGGCGCAATAGCTAAATTTACAATAAAAAACACGTTCGATTTTCCGCTGGAAAATCTTATCTTAGCAAGAAATAAATCGTTCCACG
>JAZKHI010000016.1:0-9613 GCA_040385445.1 Bacteroidota bacterium
AAACAGCAAATGCACATATTAAAGGTGGTGCGAAAAAAGTAATTATTTCAGCGCCATCAGCAGATGCACCAATGTTTGTTATGGGTGTCAATCACGATAAAGTTACTGCCGCAGATACAATTGTTTCTAACGCCTCTTGTACTACAAATGGTTTAGCACCTTTAGCTAAAGTAATTCATGATAATTTCGGAATTGTAGAAGGACTAATGACAACAATTCACGCCACAACAGCAACACAATTAACGGTTGATGGACCTTCTCGTAAAGATTTTCGTGGTGGTCGTTCTGCCTTATTAAATATTATCCCTTCTTCAACTGGAGCTGCGGTTGCTGTAACAAAAGTAATTCCAGAATTGAAGGGGAAGCTTACAGGAATGTCAATGAGAGTTCCAGTTGCCGATGTTTCTGTTGTCGATTTAACGGTAAAATTAGCCAAAGAAACAACTTACGAAGAAATTATGAAAGTACTTAAAAATGCTTCTGAAACTTCAATGAAAGGCATTTTAGGATTTACAGAAGATGATGTTGTTTCTCAGGATTTTGTTTCAGATTCACGTACTTCAATTGTAGATGCAAAAGCCGGAATTGGCTTAAATTCAACATTTTTCAAATTGGTTTCTTGGTACGATAATGAATATGGTTATTCAAGTAAATTAATCGATTTAGCAGTTCATATCAATTCGGTAAAATAAAAATTGTTAGGAGTTTTGGGGTGTGAGTTTAAAATGCTATTTTCACATCTTAATAACAACACACCTAATTTATATCAAAATTAAACATGAAATTACTTGTAGATAGCGGTTCCACAAAAGCCGATTGGATTGCCATTGATGATAACGGAAAAGTATTATTTACCACGCAATCTTTGGGTTTAAACCCAGAAGTATTAACAAAAGAAGAAATTATTACTCGTTTAAACGATAAATTTGATATTTCACAAAATAAAGATAAAGCAGACTTTTTGTTTTTTTATGGCGCAGGTTGTGGAACAGATCGAATGAAAATTTTTCTTTCTGATATTTTTAAAGAATATTTCACAAACGCAGCAGTTTCTATATATGAAGATACTTATGCGGCAGTTTTTGCCACTACACCAAAAAATGAAAAAGCAATTGTTTGTATTTTAGGAACAGGTTCAAATTGTAGTTATTTTGATGGAACTGTATTGCATCAAAAAGTGCAATCTTTAGGCTACATTGCCATGGATGATTGTAGTGGAAATCGTTTTGGACGCCATTTAATTAGAGCGTATTATTTTAATAAAATGCCTAAACATTTAGCTGAAAATTTCGAAAAAGAGTACGATTTAGATGCCGATGTAATCAAACAAAATTTCTATAAAGTACCGAATCCAAATGCTTATTTAGCAACGTTTGCCGAGTTTTTAATTAAAAATAAAGATGAGGAAATTTGCCAAAAATTTATTCGTGAAGAAATGGTTGCCTTTGTTGAAAATTATATCATGCAATTTGATAATCATAAAGAAGTTCCTGTTCATTTTATTGGTTCGATTGCATTTTATTTGAAAGACGAATTGGAAGCCATTTTAAACGAATACGGAATTAAAATAGGAAACGTTTTAAGAAGACCAATTGATGGTTTAATAGAATTTCATGTATCTAATAATTAATTTTTGCCCCAAAGAAACAAAAATAGTTAGTTAGATTGTTTTAAAACCTTAGTAGATACAATTTACTAAGGTTTTTTATTTGAATAAAATTGGTTAAAAATGAGTACTTTTGTATATAGTAATTAATAACAGAATTCCTATTAATCTATGAAGTTAACTCAATTATTTAAGGACTTTTTTGAAAGCGAAAAACTAGGTGGATTAGTATTAATAGTTTGTACTTTAGTTTCGCTATTACTCGCTAATTCTTCATTTGGAGAAAGTTATCATCATTTTTGGTTGACTGAATTTTCTGATCATAGTATTGAACATTGGATTAACGATGGTTTAATGACTATTTTCTTTTTACTAATTGGTTTAGAATTAGAACGAGAAATTTATCAAGGTGAATTATCTAATTTTAAAGACGCATTATTACCCATTTTTGCTGCTATTGGCGGAATGTTAATTCCTGCAGCGATTTTTATATTTTTTAATTTTGGTACAGAAACACAATCCGGAGCTGGAATTCCGATGGCAACAGATATAGCTTTTGCATTAGGAATTTTATCCTTATTAGGAAATAGAGTGCCAACATCTCTAAAAGTATTTTTAACGGCTTTAGCAGTTATTGACGACTTAGGTGCAATTTTAATTATTGCAATTTTTTATACGAAAACCTTACTTTGGACGAACTTATTCATTGCATTAGGAATGTTTGTGTTCCTTTTTGTATTAGGAAAATATTTTAAAGTCAGAAATTTAATTCCGTATTTAGTTGGTGGAATAATTATGTGGTATTTCATGCTAAATTCTGGTGTCCATGCAACAATAACTGGGGTTTTATTGGCTTTCGCAATTCCTTTTGGAAATGGAGATAACAAGTCAACTTCGTACATTTTACAACATTTTTTACACAAACCTGTGGCGTTTATCATTTTGCCTATTTTTGCTTTGGCGAATACGGCAATTGTAATGAACGGTGATATTTCGCAAACACTTTCAGAAAATTATAGTTTAGGAATTGCGCTCGGATTGATTGTTGGTAAACCGCTGGGAATATTTATATTAACCTTTGTAGCCGTAAAAATTGGTTGGTGTAAACTACCAAGTGATTTAAATTGGAAATCGGTTTTAGGAGTTGGTTTTTTAGGCGGCATTGGCTTTACGATGTCGATTTTTATTACTTTATTAGCTTTTGATAATGAAACCATTATTAATAATGCTAAATTTATAATACTACTTTCTTCTTTATTAGCGGGTATTTTTGGATTTGTGTTTTTGAAAACTACATTGAAAGATTCGCATATTTAAATTGAAAAATAACCAAACGTCAGTTCGAGTATTTCGATGAAGTATGAATCGGAATGTATTGAGAACTAATTTTAAAATAATTTCATACAAAATGACAAATAAGAAAATGGAAATAGCAGTAATTGCACACGATGGCAAAAAAGCAGATATGGTTCAGTTTTTAAACAAAAACCATGAACTTTTATTAAAAGAAAACATCAAAATTATTGCAACCGGAACAACGGGCGGAAAAGTAGAAGCCACTGGTATAAAAGTCAAAAAAATGTTGAGCGGACCATTAGGTGGCGATGCACAAATTGCGGCTAGAGTAGCGGAAGGTAAAACCAAAATGGTTTTGTTTTTTAAAGATCCAATGAGTAGTCATCCGCACGAACCAGATATTAATATGCTAATTCGTATTTGCGATGTGCATAACGTGCCATTAGCGACCAATGAAGCCACTGCGCAATTGTTGTTGAATGCTTTGTTGTTGGAAGAATAATTAAGAAAGATCAAAGTCGGGAAACTTTGCGCAGTTAGCGCTCGTGTTCAACTCTGCTCTAAAGGGAATTGTTGAAATATACTGTTATTTTTTTATCAAAGTTTTATATTTTCCATTTTCTAGCGGCATTGGTTCGGATATAAAATAGGCTTTCATTTCAATTCTAACGGATTTGAACTCGTTATTTATTTTTTCATAAAAATTTTCGCTTTTTAGATCTATTTTCCCTTTAATTATTTCTCCAGACTCAAATTTTGGTTTTTTGATTAAGGTTGTTTTTTGATATTTACAAGGAACATATAATCCAAATGTTGGAACATGATTTTTTTCTAATTTAAATACTTCATTAGTTGATTCAAATTCACATTTAATCATACAAGTATCTTTATTAACAAGCAATATAAAACCAAATCCTTCATCAATTCCAGAAAATCCAGTTATTGTTGCTGTCTCTTTTTCAATTCTTGTGAAAGAAAGAGCATTAGTTACTTTATTATTTTCGACTAAATCATCATTTTCATATCGATTATATTCTATTATACAATTATACTCGTTATTAGAATTAGATAATTTGTTTTCTATTTCTTTATTTGATTCTTCATCAATAATTAAAACAGGAGAAACATCCTCTTTTTGAGAATTTACACAAGAAGAAAATGTAAAAATTAAAAAAATTAAGATATAAAAATGTTTCATATTATTATGTGAGATTTGTTGAAGTCATAATCAACTCATTGATTATGAATTAATTTTAGTAAATATAACCAAATCTCACAAAAAATCCTCAGATTAATATTAAAATGAGGATTAGTATATTTATTTAGAAGATGTTTATTTTATTGCAACTGCAGAAATTTCTACGTTTACATTTTTAGGTAAACACGCTACTTGTACGGTTTCTCTTGCAGGAGCAGTAGCCTCATTAAAATAAGAACCATAAACAGCATTAATATTCGAAAAGTTACCCATATCGCTAATAAAAATAGAAACTTTTACTACGTTTTCGAAAGTCATTTCAGCTGCTTCTAAAACCGCTTTTAAGTTTTCCATTACTAGTTTAGTTTCGGCTTCAATGTTATCTAAAACCAACTCATTTGTTGCTGGATTAATAGCAATTTGTCCTGAAGTATATAACGTGTTACCTACTAAAACGGCTTGGTTATATGGACCAATAGGAGCAGGTGCTTTTTCTGTAAATATTATTTTTTTCATTGTGTATGTTTTATATTCTTTAAACTTATCCCTTTTAACTTTTAACTTTTGCCTTGGCTCTTTATTATCTCAATCTCGGATCTGGTAACTTACGTTTATCCCATTTAATATCACTCAATATTGATGATTTAATTCCGATGAAGAAATTCCAATATGAATAAATACCAATTGGCACAATACTAAAACTCATTCTCCAGCTTTCTAAATCTCTTTCAAAACGCAATTGTGTAAACGTTATTCCTTTTTGTTTGAAATCATAACCAGAAGAAAGTCCCATTTTCCATTTTACAGCCAAATCTATATTTCCAGAAAGCATTAATGAATTTGTAGTAATCTCTTTATCGTTTCCATTATTACTATAAGTTAAGGAGTAAGCGACTTGTAAATCCCATGGAAATTTATAGTTATATAATTCAGATTGTGTTTTTGGAGCATCGTCTTTTTTAAATAAACTTTCTTCCTGATTTCCTAAATCAGTTGCTGAACCAAACAAATCATCATTTCTACCACCATTTTGAACAGTTTGTTTCGATTTTTTCTCACCACTAAAATCGGTACTCGTAACTGAATAGTTTAAAGTAATGTTTGATGTTGTCATTCTAGCTAATCCATTTCCATTACTTATGCTAAATTCATCAATACGTTCATTGTTTTCATCTAAGTCGTAAGGGTCAAATTGCGCTCCGAAATTAATACCTAATTTATTATCCAATAAAGTAGTTCCTCCAACAAAATTAATTGGTGCTAATTTGAATTCTTCTGCAGCAAAATTATAAGCCGTTGAAAAGTTAAACTGATTTAATAATGATATTTTTTTTGTATCGCCTTTTGTGCTGTTTTTATCCAATACTTTTGCTTCTAAAGAGTTGGCTAATGTAAATCCAACAGAGTTTGAAATTCCTAAACCGGGAGCTCCAAATAAAGTATTTTCAAATCGGCTATAATCTTGTAAAGCTCCAGATTCACCTATGTATTTATCATAATATTGGTCGAAACTTGGCGTATAACCATATGAGATACTTGGTCGTATTAAATGTCTAATTGCTTGTATTTTGTTGGTTTCTTTAAATGTATACGTTCCGTAAACAGTTGTACCAATACTTGATGAAAAATTATAGGTTCTATAAGAATCAAAACCATTAATTCTTTTATAATCATCTTTTTCCTCAACTGCATCGTAAAATTTTTCATTGGTGTTAAAAACCCAATTTTCTGTAAAAGAAGTACCAGCAGTAACACTAAAATGCTTGAAAATTTTAAAATTTGTTGATAAGGGAACAACATGTGAAATTCCAGCTAATGCTGTATCAAACATTTCAGATTTAAACATAAGATCTTCAGTAGTTGAAATTCTGTTTTCTCCTCTTAAACTATATTGAAAGTTAACGTTTTGAAAAACACCTTTTTTAATTCCATCTTGTTTCGCAAATGGAAAAACTCTGTCAACACTTGCATTAAATGAAGGTAAAGTTAAATTTACGAGTTCTGTATTGGTATTTTGATTGTGTGTCACCGCAACTGCAAAGTTCACTAAAGGAACAATAGGCACTGTTTTAGAATAACTGATAGATGAACTTAAAGTATTATTTAAATTTGCACCAACATTAACTAAGTTTAATGATTGACGGAAATATTTACTACTACCAAAGTTTACCGAAGAAGAAAATCTAGAATTGGCTGAAGCTTTAGCATCTTGAGAATGTGACCATTGAATGTTATACTGATTCGTTCTGGCATAACCTGGAAATCCTTTTTCTCCTAAAACCTGATTTTCATATCTAAATTGAACATTTCCAGTAAATTTGTATCTTTTAGCATAAGAAGTTTCGGTTCTTAAAGCATAACTTCCATTAGTATAATAATCTCCTAAAATGGCTAAATCATAATAATCACTCAGTGCAAAATAATATCCACCATTTTGAAGAAAATAGCCACGTTCATTATTTTGTCCAGGAGCAGGAATAATAATTCCAGAAGTATTTTTATCCGACATTGGGAAAAAGGCAAATGGAACACCAATTGGAGTAGGCACATCTGCAATATACATATGAGTTAAACCTGTAACGAATTTCTTTCCAGGAACAAGCTTGGCTTTATAAGATAAAAAATAATATTCTGGTTTTTCAATGTTTTCTGAAGTAGTAAAACGCGCTTTTTGAAAAAAGATTACCGAATCATTTTCTCTTTTAGAAACTTCAGAACGAAGGAACATATCATTCTGTTTGCTTTTTGTATTCCAAATTAAGGCTTTTCCTGTTTTGGTATTAAAACGAATAGAATCTGGTTCAATAACGTTTTCTCCTTGTTTGAAATAAGGATATTGAGTGTATTTTCCTATGCTATCTTTTAATCTTCCTGCATAAACTTCGTTTTTTTCGTAGTTTAAAACAATAATTCCGGCTTTTAATATGAAATCTTGATAGTGCAGTTCGGCTTCATCATAAAGAGTTAACGTTTTTTTACGTTGGTCTAACTTTTCATAACCTTTTGCTTTTCGGTTAACAATTCCTTCTAGTAAAGGTTTTTTTGTAGAGTCTTTTTTAACTAATGTTTTCGTCGCAATTAATTCATTTGCATTTACCTGAACACTATCTTTTGGATTGGTGTTTTGTGAGTAAATTTCTGAATTACATGCAATTAGAAAAAAAAATAAAAAAACGATATGATTAATCTTTGTACTCAAATCTATAAATACTATTTTTGTAAAAATTGGTTCAATTTTTGATGGGTCAAACTTACGTATATTTTTTGTTAAATTTAATTATTTAGTAAAATTATAACTTATTTAAAAATGAAAAAAACACTTATATATATATTATTCTCTTTATCAGTCTTTTCTTACTCTCAAGAAAAGAAATTTAAAGTTATTTTAGATGCTGGCCATGGTGGAAAAGACCCTGGAGCACAAAAAAATGGCTGTGTAGAAAAAGTTATTGCTTTAGATGTAGTTTTAAGAATTGGGAAAATTTTAGAAGCTTATCCAGAATTTGATGTAAAATACACTAGAACAACTGATATTTTTATTCCTTTAAGAGAAAGAGCAACAATTGCCAATGATTTTGAAGCTGATTTATTTGTTTCTGTACATTGTAATTCTTCGGTTTCACCAAAACCTTATGGAGCCATGACTTTAGTCATGGGATTATCTCGTGCTGGAATGAATTTTGAAATCGCAAAAGCAGAAAATGCTGTAATTTCTTTAGAGGAAAACTATAAAGAAAAATATGAAGGTTTTGATCCGAATAATCCAAACACACAAATTGGATTAAAGATTATGCAAGAAGAAACTTTAATGCAAAGTATTGATTTTGCAAGCTCTGTACAAAGTTATTTTAAAAATTCTTTACAGAGAAAAGACTTAGGAATGCACCAACAACCACTTTGGGTTTTAGATGCAACCGTTATGCCTGGCGTTTTAATTGAATTAGGTTTTTTAAGTAATTTAGAAGAATCGAAATACATGAAATCTGAAGAAGGTAAATCTAACTTTTCCCAGATTATTGCGCGTTCAATTATTGAATATAAAAACAACTTAAAAGGAACCAATACAATTCCTAATGTTTTAGATATTAAAGAACCAATCATAATTCCAGAACCAGAAGTTATTTTGGTTGTTAAAGATTCAACATCAACAGTTGATAACATAGTTCCGGTTGGAGCTGGATATAAGGTTCAAATTAGCTTTAGTACTAAGAAATTAGAATTAATTCCAGAAAATTTTAACGGATTAACAAATATTACTGTAACTGAAATTAATGGTGGTTACAAATATTATTATGGTGAAGGAAGTATGGAAACGTGTAAGAAATTATTAGCCGAAGCCAAATTAAAAGGATATAAATCTGCTTTTATAGTAGAATCAAAATAACAAAATGACAAAATTAACGCAATTTCTAATTCTACTTTTATTCACAATTACAACACAATCTCAAACTAAAAAGTTTAAGGTTGTTTTAGACGCTGGTCATGGTGGAAAAGACTACGGTGCCACTTATCACGGAAATATTGAAAAGAAAATTTCACTAAATACAGTTCTTAAAGTTGGTGAAATTTTATCCAAAGAGTCTAATATTGAAGTTGTTTATACTAGAAAAACTGATGTTTTTGTGGAATTAAACGAACGTGCAAATATCGCTAATAGATCAAAAGGACATTTATTCGTTTCGATGCATTGTAATGCGAATGACAATCAAGCTGCTTCAGGAAATGAAACCTATGTAATGGGAGTTACTAGAAATGCAGCGAATTTAGAAGTTGCAAAGCAAGAAAATGCCGTTGTTACATTAGAAAGCGATTATAAAATTAAGTATGATGGTTTCGATCCAAAATCGCCAGAATCGGTAATGGGAATTTCTATCATGCAAGAAGAAAATATTCAACAAAGTATTGATATTGCTGGGAAAGTTCAACAAGCCTTTACTAAATTTACTACGAGTAAAAATAGAGGTGTAAAACAAGCTGGGTTCTTGGTTTTAAGAAAAATTATTATGCCTCGTGTACTAATTGAAATGGGTTTCGTATCGAACAAAACTGAAGGCGCCTTTTTAAATTCTCCTGATGGGCAAAATAAATTAGCAGAAGGAATTGCAAAAGCAATTTTAGAATATAGAGACGATTTTTTTAAGTTAGAAACAGCAACTAACCCAAAAAAAGACGAACCAAAGAAAGATATTGTCAAAAAAGATGATCCTAAAAAAACAGATGTAAAACCATCAACTGACAATAAAACCGCTATTGACGGAGTGACTTTTAAAATTCAAATTTCTGCTAGTGGTAAAAAACTAGAAACATTACCTAAGAACTTTAAAGGATTAAAAAATATTTCAATTGAAAAAGAAAATGCAATTTATAAGTATTTTTATGGTTCTACAACTTCATATGTAACTGCAAAACAATTGTTAGCTGATGCAAATGCAAAAGGCTATACATCTTCATTTATAGTGCCTATAAAAAATGGTAAAAAAATTAAATTAAGCGAGGCAATCAAATAAATATTG
>JAZKHI010000017.1:0-6332 GCA_040385445.1 Bacteroidota bacterium
TCCATTCATCTTTTAAAAAAACGGGTTTATCTAATCTGACACGATTGGCTTTAGGATTTTCTTGTTCATATTCGACCATGAATTTTTCACCAATTACATAATTATCCGAAATTAAAGTGAAATAGTTTTGTTTTTTATGTTGAAAATAAACTTTTGCAAGTTTCCCTTTTCTCGTTTTTTCATAACCAAGAACTGTACCAACAGATTGTTTGATATTTTCTCGGGGAACTGACGAATAATATTGATAAATATTTATTGAAATTGATATAATAATAAATAATGGTATAGCACTAATTATCAAATAAAATAAAGAATTAAATAGAAAAGATTTTATTCTTTCCATTTATTTACCATTTTTTAGTTTTTCAATTTCTTTGTCTTCAAGAAGAGATTTTATTTTCACCACTTCATCGGTGTTATCATTTGGAACAGTCATAGACAACACATAATGTTTTATTTTCCAATTTCCGTTTGCATCAGCAACTAAAACACCGCTACCACGACAAATTTTCATTTGCGTGTTTAGTAATTCATCAAACCAAACTGTTTTCCTATCCGAAGAAAAATAGATATTTCTTTCTAAAGCAGTAAAACTCCATGCTTTTCCTCTATCAAAAAAAGGTTTAGCAAATTTTATAAATTCTAGTTTGTTCCAGTTTTCTGTTGCATCTGTTCCAATGAAAATAGCATCATCAGTCATGGCATTAAAATAATTATTGAAATTCGCTTCAGCCGCAGCTTTGTGCCAATTATCTAAAATTAAATTAATTTCCGATTTCACGTTTTCGCTACTTTTTGGTTGTGCAGATTTACATCCAAACAAAACCAATCCTATTAATACAACTACGATTTTTTTCATTATTCTAATAATTTTTTAGATACCGTGCTACTCGCAATTTTAGAAGCAATAAAGCCTAAAATTACGATAGTGAACAATACAATTAAAATATTTTTTGTTTCGAAAACTACTGGATACGCTAAGGATGGTGTAATCATAATTAATTCAAATTGTTGCTGAATTAAAACGACTACAATTCCTAAAATTAAACCTAATATTCCTCCAAATATGGAAATGATATTTCCTTGAAATAAGAAAATGTTTTTCAAGTATTTCATTTCCGTTCCTAAATTATATAAGGTTTTTAAATTGCTTTTCTTTTCGATAATCATCATAATAATCGCACCGATTAAATTGAATAAGGCAATGATGATTACTAAGGTAAAAATCAGATACACCGCAATGTTTTCGGTGTTTAGCATTTTGTACAACGCATCATTTAATTGCGCTCTGTTTTTTACTTTAACCTGATTTGGGAAAACTTTATTAATGGTTTCAATCGCATCAGATTCCGATACATTTGGCGCCATTTTAAAATCGATATTTGTTAACTGATTGGATTTGTAATTCAATAAACCTTGCGCTAATGGAATCGACGAAAAAATATATTTTTCATCAATATCTTCGCTAACCTGAAAAATTCCGGAAGTTAGTAATGGCGATTTATTAAAAGCGTCATCCGGATTTTCAATTAATCCCGAACCTGGTTTTGGTACATACACTTCTAAAACATTATTGAAGTCGAAAAGTCCTAAAGCTAATTTTCTCGAAATACCAGAACCTACTACAACTTGATTGGTATTTGGTTCTAACCAATCTCCAGCATATAAAAATTTATCGAAACCATTTACTGCTGTAAAATTAGAATCGACACCTTTTAAATACGCAACATGTTCCTTATTATTATAGTAGAACAAAGCACGTTCTTCCACAATTTTAGAATACTTCGCAAATTTCTTTGAAGTTTTTAACTGATTTTCTTGAGTTTCAGAAATGAAGAATGATTTCCCTTTTAGCGTTTCAATTCGTAAATCAGGATCTGTAGCATTAGTGAAGCTTAAGCTGAAATCGCGCAAGCCACTAAAAACAGAAAGCACTACGAAAAGTGCCATCGCGCCAACTATAATTCCGAAAGAAGCAATAAAAGTAATCACGTTTATAGCGGTAGTTTTAGACAAACTAAAAGCATATCTTTTGGCTATGTAAAACGGGAAGTTCAATTTACGATCTTTTTCTTTTTTCTAATAAATCTGGATTTTCAATTGGATTTTCTTTTCCTGAAAGGGCATTGTCAATTTTTTCGATATAATCCAAACTATCATCAATGAAGAAAATTAAATTTGGCACACGGCGTAATTGTAATTTTACTCTTTGAGATAAATCATGTTTAATTAATGGTGCATTACTTTTAATAGCAGCTAATAATTCTGGTCCTTTTTCTGAAGGAAAAACACTTAAATAAACCTTCGCTATTGATAAATCTGACGTAACATTTACTTTTGATACTGAAATAATTAGGTTAGAAATAGAATTTTTTCTAATCTCACCTTGTAAAATATCAACTAAGTCTGTTTGCAATAATGCGCCAATTTTTTTTTGTCTATTTGTTTCCATGCTGCAAAAATACAATTTTTACAAACAAAATAAGCAGAAATACATTTTTGAATGATTATTTTTGCACTTTAATATATAATCAAATGAGAAAAATAGAACATATTGGTATTGCCGTTCATGATTTAAAAAATTCAAATGAATTGTTTTCGAAACTTTTTGGACAACCAGCTTACAAAATGGAAGAAGTAGAAAGTGAAGGTGTAAAAACTTCTTTTTTTATGTGTGGGCCAAATAAAATTGAATTATTAGAAGCTACAAATGAAAATAGTCCAATAGCTAAGTTTTTAGAGAAAAAAGGAGAAGGAATTCACCATATAGCTTTTGATGTAGAAAACATCTACACCGAAATAGAACGTCTTAAAGGAGAAGGTTTTACAGTTTTAAACGAAACTCCAAAAAAAGGCGCCGATAATAAGTTAGTTGCCTTTTTACATCCGAAAAGCACGAATGGCGTCTTAATAGAATTATGTCAGGAAATAGCTATATAATAACAAGTTATCGTTAATTTTAAAATATCTTTTAAAAAAAATTTGCACCTAATATAAATTAGCCTTAATATTGCACACTCAAAACTGGTCCTATAGCTCAGTTGGTTAGAGCACCTGACTCATAATCAGGTGGTCCCTGGTTCGAGCCCAGGTGGGACCACTTTTTTTTAAAAAAAAGTAAAAAATAATTGCATTTAACATTTTATTTTATATTTTCGTAAAATCAAATGTTAAAAAAAAAAAAAAATAACATGAAAAATAATTTTACCCAAATCTTTTTTCTTTTAGTTTCGGCTTTAAGTTCTGTGCAAATGTTTGCTACAGATCCACCACCGCCACCACCGGCACCGCCACCTGTTGGTTTACCGATAGATAGTGGAGTTGTTGTGTTATTTTTTATTGCACTAATAACAGGTTACTTTATTACACAAAAAATATATAACAAGAAAACTCCTAACTAGGAGTTTTTTTTTGCTTTAAATCAAATTTCCATGAAAAAAATAGTTTTATTATTCCTATTCGTTTCAAATTTCATGTCTTCACAAACTTGGCAACCTTTAACTTCTATATTAGTTAATGGAAACAATCAACGTTTTGATGATGTCTTTTTCTTAAATGAAAATTTAGGATGGGCTGCAAATGGATATTATTCGGCAGTATATAAAACCATTGATGGTGGAGCAAGTTGGACTTTACAAACCAATGGAGCCATGTTAGGAGGTTCTCATTACTTTAGAAACATTGAATTTTTAGATGAGAACATTGGTTTCTTAGGCACATTAAATCAAAAATTTTATAAAACTACAGACGGCGGAACCACTTGGGGCCTTGTTACAAACATTACACCTAACCCAATTGCAATTTGTGGTTTAGATTGTGTGGGCACTTCCACTGTTTATGGATGTGGCGCTTATTTCAACCCTGCACATATTATTAAATCTACTGACAGCGGAAATACTTGGCAATTTATTGACATGTCGGCTTACGCAGACGCTCTAGTTGACATTAATTTTATAGATGAACACATCGGTTTTGCTTCTGGAGGAAATGCTTCAGGTGGTGTTATTTTAAAAACAATAGACGGCGGAGCAACTTGGACACAGTTATTAAATACTAGCACCAATGGTGATTATGTTTGGAAATTACAAGTTTTAAATTCTAACAATAATGTACTTTTTGGTTCAATTGAATCTGCAACTCCGAATATAGGACGATTAGCAAAAAGTATTGACGGAGGTCAAACTTGGACTTTACATAATGCTCCAGAAAACATGATTCAGGCTGTTGGTTTTTTAGACGAAAATCATGGATGGATGGGTGGTCATACAACCGGGTTTTATGAAACATTTGATGGTGGAGCTTCTTGGACAAACACAGGAATCGGCAGCAATTTGAATCGAATATTTTTCATAGGAAACATCGCATACGCTAGCGGAACAACCATTTATAAAATGAGTAGTCTTTTATCTAATTCTGATTTTGAAGAGCAAGATAGAGTTAACTTAAATATTAAAGTCTCACCAAATCCATTATCAGACAAATTAAATATTGAAATTGACTTTTTAGCCGAAGACCATATTATAATTGATTTATATGATAGCACTGGAAAATTAGTCAAAAGATTAATTAAAGATGACATTAATACTACAGGAATAAAAAAATATAGTTTTGATTTTCCTTTTCCTTCAGGAACTTACTTTATTGATTTCCATACCAACACGGGCAGACAATCCTCTAAAATTATAAAAAGATAATTTATTTTTGAAGTTCGAACATTCTCGCAATATACTTTCCAACAACATCAAATTCTAAATTTACTTTTGTACCGATTTCAAAAGTATGAAAAATCGTATTGTCATAAGTATACGGGATAATCGCTACACTAAAACTGTCTTTTTTAGAATTCACAACCGTTAAACTTGTTCCATTTATAGTAATCGAACCTTTTTCGATAGTGATATTATTCAAAGCAGTATCGTATTCGAAAGTAAATTCCCAACTTCCTTCTTTATCTTCTATATTGGTGCAAATTGCCGTTTGATCTACATGTCCTTGTACAATATGACCATCCAATCTGTCGCCTAATTTCATGGCTCTTTCAATGTTGACTTTATCGCCAATTTGCCATGAACCTAAAGTCGTTTTATCAATCGTTTCTTTAATCGCAGTTACCACATGTTTATCGTCAAATAAATTCACAACTGTCAAACACACACCATTATGTGCCACACTTTGGTCAATTTTCAATTCATTCGTAATATTTGTTTGAATTGTTAAGTGTATATTTTCCTGATCTTTTTTAATATCTGAAATTATTCCAAGAGTTTCTACGATACCTGTAAACATATGACGGTTTATTTTTATAAATTTGCATCAAAATTAAGAAATAAAAATGGTAAAACATTCCGAAAATATAATTGTTGGTGTTTCTATTGGAGACATGAACGGCATTGGACCAGAAGTGATATTAAAAACGTTTGAAGATACTCGAATGTTAGAAATATGTACGCCTGTTATTTTCGCCAATGCTAAAATTGTTTCGTTTTTAAAAAAATCATACAATTTAAATGCATTCATTCAAGGAATTGACAAATTAGATCAAATCGTTTTAGGAAAAATAAACGTATTAAATGTTTGGCGTGAAGGTGTGAATTTAGAAAACGGAAAGCTAGACGAAGAAATTGGAAAATACGCTATAAAATCTTTTCAAGCGGCTACAGCGGCTCTAAAAAACAATCAGATAGATGTTTTAGTTACAGCGCCAATCAATAAATACAACATTCAAGCAGAAGATTATAAATTTGCTGGTCATACTGATTATTTAAACGAACAATTAGAAGGTGATGCTTTGATGTTTATGATTCATGAAGACATAAAAGTAGGTTTAATTACGGATCATGTGCCCATTGCAGAATTATCGAAACATATCAATTCGAAATTAATTGAGAAAAAAATCACAACCATAAACAAAAGTTTAGTTGCCGATTTCAAAATCAACAAACCGAAAATTGCCGTTTTAGGATTAAATCCACACAGCGGTGATAATGGTGTAATTGGAAAAGAAGACGATGAAATTGTGAAGCCAAGTTTAGAGAAAATTTTCAAAAGTGGTATTCAAGTTTTCGGTCCGTTTTCGGCGGATAGTTTTTTTGGTTCGAGCCAATATAAAAATTACGATGCAGTTGTGGCGATGTATCACGATCAAGGATTAATTCCTTTCAAAACACTTTCTTTTGGAGAAGGTGTGAATTTTACAGCAGGTTTAAATAAAGTAAGAACATCTCCAGATCATGGAACTGGATTTGATATTGCAGGAAAAAATATAGCAGACGAAGGTTCGTTCAGAGAAGCTGTTTATAGTGCGATTGACATCTATAAAAACAGAATCGAAT